>CAJMSU010000004.1 GCA_905216155.1 uncultured bacterium | reverse complement strand
AAAATTTTTTTATATAATATATTTATAAGCTTTATATCATTAAAGTTAAAACTTCTTAAAATCACTTGGTAGCATAAAATATATCATTTATAAATAATTGTACATTAAAAGAAGTATCATTTTAATACTTCCTCATATACCTCTTTTAGTTTCAACCCAATTTTCTTTATATCTCTTTCCTTAGCTACTTTATAAGCTTCATTTGAAACAGATGGTAATTCTTTATTTAATATTTTTTTAATTTTTACCTCAAACTCATCTACATCCTTAGCCTTATAAACATTAACACCATCTGTTAGCCAATCATCAAATATTGGTATATCCCTAACAATTGCATTTGTCTTACAAGCACAAGCCTCAATTATTGGAATACCCTCCGTTTCTTCATAAGTTGGAAATAAATATATATCACAGCCATTCATAGCCTGTTTTATAACCTCTTGTTCAACATATCCCGCAAATACTAAATTATCTAACTTTGTATTAACAGCACGTCTTACATCACTTGTTGCAGCCTGAAGTGGTGAATAACCAAACCAAATAAACTTATATTCTGGCATTCTTTTAGCAAGCTCTACAAAATCTACTATTCCTTTTCTTTCAATATAAAGGCCTATTCCTATTATTACCTTATCAGTCTTCTTATAATTATATTTTTTTCTAAATTCCTCTCCAGCTGCCTTATCTTGTTTAAATAAATCTAATTCTATTCCATTAGAAATAGCATATATTTTATTTTTTATACCATAACTTTCTAACAACTTTTTAGAATATGGAGTTGGTGTTACTATAACATCCCCCAATGTATAACATTTAATAATCCATTTTTTAAATATTGGTGATATTTGTTTGCACAAAATAAAACCATTTTTAAAATCCTCTTCTGTAGAATGAGCATGATACACTACTTTTTTACCCCTTCTTTTAGCTTGTTTTGCCAAATGATAAGATTTAGGACCATAATAATTTATATGAATAATATCATAATCATCATGAATATTAGTTGTATAATCAACTCCAGCATATTCTAATGCTTTCATTTGATGTTTTATTGCTTTTCCTAAACCACTTTTAGAAAAAGTCTTTTCTAACTCTGTATAAAGTAATACTTTCATTATTATTCCTCCAATTAAATTATAAATTTTAATTAATAAATTTACAAGTTTATATTTATTTAAACAACATATCTATATATTATGCCTTTACTACATTTCTATATTAGGTACTTCTCTTATTTTTTTTAATGCCAAAATAAATAAATTTATCACAAATACAAAAAATACTATTACAAACATTTCATTATTGCTTAAACAACAAAAATCATACACTCCATGAATTAATACTGCCACTATTAAACCTAAAGACTTATAAAGTCTAGATTTTTTATAATTTTTTATCTTTTCATAATGTTTTGCAAGTCCTAAAAAGTGCCCCATAAAAACTGCAAATGATACATGTCCAGGAATCGCTAATAATCCCCTATACAAACCAATCATTATTTCTTTATTTAAAAATATATAAATTAAATTCTCATAAAATGCAAATCCAAGTGATACAAAACTAGCATACACTATCATATCATAAACCTCATCAAATTCCTTATTGTTATATCCAAGTATATAAGTCATTAAAAATTTACTACCCTCTTCTATTAACGCAACAAATAAGAAAACATAAATAAATAATTCTCTATTATTCATACTTCCTGTCGTTTTAGTAATAAGTGGTATAACACTTGATAAAGTTGAAGTTATAAAAAAAGATATTAAAACTGATGCTATTCCCAGTAAAAAAAATTTAAAAAGTAACAAACTAGGTTCCCTATTTTTATCTTTTTCATAAACATATTTTCCCAAAATATAAACTGGTAATATAGCTATTATTAATAATATTAAATTCAATTAAACCACATCCTACTTTTTATAAAATATCGCCAATATTTTAGCACATTCATAAAGTATTATATTACTTTTATTAATAGCAAAACCTTTTCCTATTGCCTTTCCGCCTATAGTTATAGATGATACTATTCCTGTTGTTACAAGTGTTGTTATTAATAAATTAATATTTAAACTATTAGAAATTAATAAAGCAATAGTAACAGATGCTGAACCTGATATAACACCACAAATATCTCCTATTACATCACAACAAAAACTTGATACCTTTTCACTATTTTTTATAAATTTAGAAGCAATAGATGCACCTCTCACTTTTCTTGAACTCATAGAATGAAATACTTTAGGATCAGCAGATGTTACACTAACACCTATTATATCAAATAAAATACCAATAAATACAAATATCAAACAAATAATTATTCCTACTACTAAGTTAGCTTTGGGAATAGTTAACTCTGACACAAATGATAAAAAAACTGATAAACAAAAAGATACTAAAACAATAGTTATTAACCATTTTTTATTTACTTTTTCCTTACTTTTCTTTTCCTGTCTTTTAGTTTGTACTTTCAAATTTTCCAACTCATTTTGCCTTTTCTTCTTTTTACCAAGAAGCTTCATAACATCACCTTTAATCTATTTTAACATTTTTTTCAAAAAAAAAGTAGTATTTAAAATACATACTTAATTTATAATGGTGTTGATATAGTAAACTTTGAGTCATAGGTCAAGTAGGTTTTCCCTAATTTCTACTTTTTCGTTACCAAAAAAGCCGTTCCCATTTAAAGAAATTAATACGGTGTTGCCACATCGTATGACTTGATTACCACTTAGTACCCACTGCAATCCTATATCAAACTCACTCTAGAAGATTTCCTCACCAGCATTTATTATTAATTCTCTTTTGCAAAAGTGATTTCATAATGCAGTTCTTATTAAATTGGCCAATTTAGTAAGAAAGTTCATTAATCCCAAGACTTTCACTCAAGACAAGCTACGCTGTACATAACTTTCGCCACAATACAGGTTCAATCCCATTTCGTAATAAGTCCATCAGTATTTATTCGTATAGGCTTACTACAAGAATAGGTCTCCAACGAATACTGGGTCAATTATCGTATGCCATTACGGTTGCCCATTATTCTTCATCTCCAGCATCCACCCTAGACTGGGCGTCTAAAGCAAACACCAAAGGTTTCACAGATGTGCTCTTTAATGGTTTTTTATTCCCATCTTCATAATAAATTAACTGACTAGAATAGTGTACCACTACAAGTTACGCGTTTAATTATACCAAATTCTTAGTTAATAGTCAAGATTAACGCTTAACCTATATAACTATTATATGCTGTCATAGAAAGAGTTTTACAAAAAAAGAGCTAACTTGCTCTTATTTGATTTATATAACTATTTATTTTAGTAGGCCATGCAGAACTTTGTGCATATCTTGGAGCTATTGTAGCAACTGTTGTTAAACCCTTAGAATAATAATTATTTCTTAAGTTATCAATAAAACCTATAATACCTTCATCTAATGTTTGATATCCCTTATATGAGCCATTACAACTAGGTGTACCCTTTTGACCACCTACATTATTACAAGCCTTAACTAAAGCTGAACAATTATATTTACACCCTGTTTCATGTAACATAATCGCAACAGCTAAATATGGATCAACTCCAGTTTCTATACAGTGTGTTGCTATTAAATAACCTTTACCAGAAATATATCCATTTCCTAAATTACGATTTAATTTATCAGCAAGCTCTTCAATTGTCATATTTTCATAAACCTCTACTCTTGGTGGAACAATCACAGATGCTGGTGCTATTTCCATTGCAACTTCTTTTATTGTCTCTTTACTCTCCTCTTTTAAATCAGAAGATGTATCTTTTTTTTCTACATTAAGAGACGCTGCCATATTTTTAATATTTATCTCACTATAATTAGTAACTATTTTTTCATTCTCACTTAATTGGTTGTCACTATCTAATCCAAGTGCAACTGATATCATTACCACTCCAACTATGGCTAGTAATGAACTTATGAGTTTTTCTTTTTTCAAAGTATTCACCTCATTGTTAAATTTATTAACAATAATAATTGTATACTATTTGTCTTTTGTTGTCAAATTTTTGCATCTACATAATAAAATATGAAAAAACTATTAAAATATACATATATTTCTGATATTATTATTATAAGGAGGATTTTACTATGGATAACTTTGATGATTTTAGTGACCTACTAGGCATGAAAAAAAATATGAATAATAAGTGTAATATTTATGAACTTAAGCTTAGTTATAATTATTTCAATGATGGTGATATTACTGATAAACCAATAAAAACATCTATTGAAATATTAGAAGATACAACAATTATTACTAATTCTTATAATAATGGAGAAAGTGATGAAATAGAAAAAATAAATAAAGATAATACTCTATTATTAAAAAAACTATCAGATATGAATTTCCTAGATTATAAAGCTAATTATTTTACAGACCTAACACCAGAAAAGTATGAATACTGGGAAATTTCATATAATTACAAATTTAAAATTGTTGGTACTTTTGATCAAAGAATTGAATTATGGGATAAACTATTTAACTTATTCAACTTTAAAGACATTATAAATAGAATAATGGATGGTGAAAACAATGCAAAATGATATATATAAAGAAATTTCTAATCCATTAACTGATGATGTTTTAATTACTCTTATTAATAATTATCATAACTGTAATTATGATAAAGAATTTTATAAAACTCTAGTTAGCAACAATAATAAAAATCCATCTAATCAAATAAATCTTGGTGGAGTTAATATGTTTCATGCAGTACTTTTTAACGCATGGAAAAATAATGTCATAAATATGACTAGAGACGAATTTATTAGATTAAAAAGTTATGGCTATATAGATGATGATTTTTCTGATATGAGAGCTTATTTAAGACAAGTTTGTGGTAATAATAATATTTATAACATGGAAAAAATTAATAAAATAGTTTATGACTCTAATAGAAATTTTGTTATAAATAATGCTTTTGAAAAATACTATTGGGATAGCTTTGGTAAATATTCTGGTTGGATACACATTAATTCTAGATATGTTGATGCTAAAAAAACTTATTCAATAAATGTTGAACACAGATTATACTTAAATGCTGATTCAGCAATAATTCATAAACTTGCAGCTATATTTGTAGATAAATGTAGGCAAAGAAACATTCCATATTACTTTAAATTTGTCCCCTCAAACAGAGATGATTCTTTCGTTATATATTCTGATAGTAAGAATCTAAATAATTATATAGAGATTGTTAGAGAAATAAAACAAGAATATGAAGATATTAACAAAAATATTAAAAAGCCACCCATTTTAACCGGTATTATTGATGACAACATTGGCTATGGATCTGAGCCACTACCAAAAAATGGTCAAAATAGAAGCTATAATGGTATAAGAGTAGATATAATTATTAATTCCATAATAAAATCATTTGCATCATGGGCTCTTAAGAACCAAAATACTGCTATTTTATATAACAATAAATACGTTACTCTTAAAGAGTATATAGCTATGTCAGTTGCTGATAATTTTAATAAATCTCTAATCGAAACTTATAATCAAAAAAACAAAAACCAAACAGACGAAGAATTTGCTTCACAATATGGATTTAAAAAATATGATTTAGATTCTTCAAATATATATAATTTTGTATATAATTTAATTAAAAGTAGAACAGAACATAATTTAACTGAATTAGCACTTAATGGAAGATTAGATGAAATAAGATTTACTGGTATCAATGATAAAACTATTAGTATTAATTCAAATTATATAAAAAAATCTTTAACTGCAGCTGCACCAAGTATATTAAAACAAGATTCAACATTTTTAGAACAATTTAGAACAATGATTACAAAAGAAGCATCTATTAATGGTATTGATCCATTAAAATTCTGTTTCGATAAACATACTATTCAAAACATGCAACAAATTAATACAAATAACTATGAACTTAATTATATGTTTAATAATAACAATACTGATGATTATAGTGAAAGAAAACAAACTTTATAATTAAACACTACAAACTAAAAAGCCAGCTAAAACTGGTTTTTTATTTATATTTATTTATTTAATTCTTTTAATAATTCAACAGTCTTGCGCATTTCTAAGTCATATTGAATCATATCAATACCACCAAATTGTGCTAAGAATTGATCTTTTTCCATTTGATATTTTTTAGCAAGATCTTCTGCTTCTTTTTCAGCTTCTTCCACACTTACTTCAATTTTTTCTAAATTCATAATTTCTTCTAACATCAAACGATATAATACATTAGAATATGCTTCTTTTTCAAGTTGAGCTTTTAAATCAGCTTCAGTCGAATTAGTAAATTGATAATATAAATCTAATGAAATTCCTTGCATCTTCATTTGTTCTTCAAATCTCTTCATTAATCTATCTATTTCATCATTAACCATTTCTTCAGGAATATCAACTTCTACGTTTTTAGAAACTCCTTCTAAAATAGCATCTACATATTCATTTTCAGCATCCATTTCTTTTTGAGCTTCAATTGATTTTTTAATTTCTTCTTTTAAAGTATCTTCAGAGTTAACTCCTTCCATACCTAAATCTTCAAAAAATTCTTCATCTAATTCTCTTTGAACTTTTTCTTTTACTTCTTCTACTTTTACTTTAAATACAGCTTTCTTTGAAGCAAGTTCAGTTGCACCATATTCTTCTGGGAATGTAACATTAACATCTTTTTCATCTCCTGCAGAAGTACCAATAAGTTGTTCTTCAAATCCAGGAATAAATGTATTTGAACCAATTTCAAGAGAATAGTTTTCTCCCTTTCCGCCATCAAATGCTACTCCATCTACAAAACCTTCAAAATCAATAACGGCAACATCACCATTTTCAACTTTTCCATCTTTTGTAACTAATTCAGTATATCTTTCTAGTAAATGTCCAAGTTCATGGTTAACTTCTTCTTCACTAACTTCTACTTTTTTAGGTTTAATATTAAGTCCTTTATATTTTTTTACTTTAACTTCTGGCTTAGTAATTATCTTAAATACAAATTCAACTCCAGCTTCATCTAAACTCTTTAAGTTAACAGAAGGTTGTACAACTGGTATTAATTTATATTCATCCATTGCCTTATTATAAGCATCTTGTAATACCATATCAGCAGCATCTATAAATAAACTTTCCCTACCAAAATGTTTTTCATAAATATCTCTAGGTACCTTGCCTTTTCTAAAACCATCAACCTTAGCATCTTTTTGATGTTTTTTAAATGAATCGTCAATAGCCTTAGTCCAAGCATCCCCTTCTATTTTAATAACAACTTCATGAATATTGTTATTTTTCTTTTCTTTCTTTGTTTCTTTTTCTTTTATTTCTTCTTTTGCCATAATATCCCTCCAACTTCTAATATTATACATTATAATTAATTTTAAAACAACTTCTTTTTTCTACTTTTATTATACTTATCAATAATATCTATTAAAAAATCAATACCACTGCACATCAAAATTGCCTCAAGTATCTGCAAACTATAAGCATATCTAGGCATAACCTCTATTAATAAATAAACATTAAAATATACAAAAAGTATTAAAGTAACAATAACTTGTCCCTTCTTTTTATCTTTTAAAAGTGAATATATACTAAAACATGATAAAAGATTAAAAACTATTATAAATATTTGATTAATAATATTTAAAAACTTATATAACTTAGTATCACCAATATATCCAATACTCCAAGATAAATCAGAATTAAACCATAAAATCTTACTCTTTTTAATAAATAGGATTGGTATTTTTTTAAAATTACTAATTCTATCAATTACTATATCCTTAGATTTATTTTCATCATTAGCATAAATAGAAGCATCATCTTCACTATATAAACCATTAGTATCATAATTAAATCCAACTACAAACTTCCAAGTAGGATTCATATTACGAAGTCCATTAGGGCTTATATCCATGTTTTCTAGAATTAAACTTACACCATTAAATACTAAAAAGTAAGAACTAAAAATAATTATAAAACTACAAATTACTCTCTTAAAATTATATTTTTTAAATATTAAATAAACAGAATATAAAAATATTCCCGTAATAATTACAATACACTCACTTCTTAAAATATTACTAATACCAAGTAACAAACCAATAATAAGACTTTTTAAAATATATTTTTTATAATCAATAGAAATAAGTAAATAAATACTAATTAAAATTAAAAGCATAGGTAAATGTTGATTTGTCAAAACTGTATTTAATAAAAGTGGAAATAAAAATATTGAATATAAAACACTAACAATAAAAGCACATCTTCTACTAGAAATCATTTTTCCGATTAAATAAATAAAAACAACAATTAAAGATGTAACTAAACAATTTATAATCTTTAAAAAAGTAACACTATTAACTATACTAAGTAAAAAGCTTTGATAAAGAACATGTCCCATTTGATAGGCCCATGTTAAAAAGTAAGTAGAACTTTTATATAAAACACCTCCATTTATTATCTCACATGAAGCATCATACATAGTTTTAAAGTCTGACTCAATTGGAGTCTTAACTATAGTTATTATAAATAATCTAATGATAAATGAAAAACAAAATAAAAATATTACTGCTCTATACTTTTTTATAAACTCTAATACTTTCTTCATAAAATAAAACTCCCATATCTTAACTACTTAAATTGTATCATAAAATAATTAAAAAAAGATAAGAAATATTATTTTTCCTATCTTACTTTTATATGAGCTTCTCTTAATTGCATTTCATCAACTTCAGTAGGTGCTCCTGTCAATAAGTCTGCTCCACTAGCTAACATTGGGAAAGCTATCGTCTCACGAATAGAATCTTCATCTAATAGCATCATTAACATTCTATCAATTCCTGGAGCCATTCCAGCATGTGGAGGTGCCCCATATTTAAATGCTTGATATAAAGCATTAAATCTTTTTTCAATTTCATCTTCTTCATAACCAGCGATTGCAAAAGCACGTCTCATAATATCTAAATCATGGTTACGAACTGCTCCACTTGCCATTTCAACACCATTACAAACAAAGTCAAATTGGTAAGCCAAAACATCCTCTGGTTTCTTGTTTTCTAAAGCATCCATTCCACCTTGTGGCATACTAAATGGATTATGAGTAAATATATATCCCTCATCTTCCTCACTCCACTCAAACATTGGAAAATCCTTTATTATACAGAATTTAAATTCATTCTTATCTATTAAATCAAGTCTTCTACCTAATTCATCTCTAATAAGTCCAGCATACTTATAAGCATTCTTTCTATCAGCTATAAAGAAAATTACACATCCAGGTTTTAAAGATGCAACCTCAATTAAATCTTCTCTTTCTTCATCTGATAAAAATTTATCAATTGGTCCAACAAAACTCATATCATCTGCTACTTTAAAATATCCAATACCAGCACTCATACCAATACTCTTAGCAAATTCACCTAAATCATTAAACCAAGAATTAGATTTATCAGCAATATCTGGAACAACAATCCCCTCTACTTGAACTCCTCTAAAAGGTCTAAATGTAGTCTCTTCAAACACATCTGTTAAATCAACTAATTCAAGTGGATTTCTCAAGTCTGGTTTATCAGTACCAAATCTTTCCATAGATTCTTTAAAACTTAAACGAATAAATTTATCATCACTAATTTTCCTACCATTACCAAACTTTGTAAATGTATCTCTAAAGATTTTTTCACCAATTTTTAATATATCTTCTTCTTCTGCAAAAGCCATTTCAAAATCTAATTGATAAAATTCACCATATACTCTATCACTTCTTGCATCTTCATCTCTAAAACAAGGTGCTATTTGGAAATACTTATCAATTCCACCACACATTAATAATTGTTTAAATTGTTGAGGTGCTTGAGGAAGAGCATAAAACTTACCATGAAATTTACGTGATGGAACTATAAAGTCACGTGCTCCTTCAGGAGAAGATGCAGTTAAAATTGGTGTTTGAATTTCTAAAAAATCTTCCTCTTTCATTATTTTTCTTAAATAATCAACAACCTTAGTTCTAAAAAGAATATTTTCACGTACCTTAGGATTCCTCATATCTAAATAACGATATTTTAATCTAACATCCTCACTAACTTCTTTAGAAGAGACAACCTCAAATGGAAGTACATTAACTGCCTTACCTAAAACTTCTAAACTATCTACTAATAACTCAATAGTACCAGTTGTAATTCTCTCATTATAATCTTCTTCACTTCTTTTACGAATAGTACCAGTAATACTAATACTAGATTCACGAGTTATACCATCAAAAATACTATCATCATTACTAACAACTTGAATAACTCCAGACATATCACGAACATCAACAAAGATTACTCCACCATGATCTCTAATATTTTCAACAAAACCAGCAACTCTTACAACCTCACCAATTTCTTTTTCACTTAATTTTCCACAATATCTATTTCTATATTTATTTTCTTGCATCAATTTTTCTCCTCTCTAATTCTTCCTTAATTATCTCTAAAGACATATTTGGATTTGCTTGTCTATTTGTCTTTTTCATAGTTTGACCAATAAAGAAGTTAACAGCAGACTTATTATCATCTTCAACATATTGTCTAACAACTTCTAAATTTTCATCCATAATAGACTTAATTAAATCTAATAATAAAGATGTATCATTTATTTGATGTAATCCCTCACTCTTTATTAATTCAACTGGATCAATATTTTCTGAAGTTGCCTTATATAATATCTTCCTACCATGATCAAGAGAAATATCTCCCTTATGAACCAAATCAACTACTCCACTTAACATTTTAGGTGTAATAAACAATTCATCAATTCCTATTTCTAATTTATTTAATGTAGATAAAATTGTAGATATTACAAAGTTTGCAGATAATGAAACATCACTACCATAACTAATTACCTCTTCAAAATAATCAGAAATTTTTCTTTCCTTAGAAAGTGTTGCACTATCAGCAGCACTCAATTTATATTGATCTCTATATTTTAAATATCTACTAAGTTTCAACTCTGGTAAATTACTTCTTATCTCATCAAGATATTCTTGGTCTAATTTAACAGGAGGAATATTTGGTTCTACAAAATATTTATAGTCAACTGCATCAACTTTCTCACGCATTGAATAAGTTTTTCCATCCTCTGCTATACGACGAGTCTCTTGAACAACCTTTTCACCCTTATCCAAAATCTCACTTTGTCTTTTTATTTCATACTCAATTGCAGCACGAACATTATTAAAAGCATTAATGTTTTTCATTTCAACCTTAGTACCAAGTTCTGTATCATTTTCCCTCATAAGTGAAATATTAACATCACATCTCATCTGACCATAATTACTACGAGCCTCACTTACACCTAAGTATAAGAATAAATCTCTTAAATCCTCTAAGAAAGTAACAGCCTCATCTGCACTTTCCATACAAGGTTCCGTAACAATTTCCATCAAAGGTATACCACTACGATTATAATCAATTAAAGAATATTTTGGATAATGCTCTAAAGATGCTGTATCCTCCTCAAGATGTAAATCATGGATATCAACTCTTTTAATCTTATCATTTACAAGTATATCTAAATATCCATTAATACCCATAGGTTTAGTATTTTGAGTAATTTGATATCCTTTAGGTAAATCTGCATAATAATAATTTTTTCTATCAAATAATACCTCATCAGGATTTTCACAATTTAAAGCCATTGCTGTAAATAAAGAACGACGAACAGCTTCCTTGTTGGCAACAGGTAAAATTCCAGGAAGTCCTAAATCAACTGTTGCAACATTTATATTATGTGCCTCAGTAAACATATTAGGAGCCGGTGAAAAGTTTTTTGATTTAGTCTCTAACTCACAATGAACTTCAAGTCCAATAACAACTTTATACATCAATATCACCTACCCTGCTATATATATCTTTAAGTCCAGTAACTTTCTCCACATAATTTGCCATATTAAGAACAACATCATCTTCACGTACTCTACCAGTAATATTAATTCCAACTGGCATATCATCAATCATTGTAAATGGAAGTGTAATAGATGGAAAACCACCAAAATTACCTATTGCTAAATGATTTTCCAAAATTAAATATCTATCACTTAATTTTTCACTAGCATCATCAAACCTAGGAGCATATCCACCACTACAAGGAGCAATCATACCATCATATTCCTTAAAAAATTCATTCATTTTATCAACTATCATATGTCTTACTCTTTGCGCATTTAAAAATAATTTTTCTTGATTTTCTTTTTGTAAAATATAACTACCAAGTACAAAACGTCTTTTAATAAGTTCAGAAAATCCCTTAGTTCTAGCATCAAACATTATTTCATCAACTGATGAACCATCACCTCTAGGTCCAAATTGAATACCTGTTAAATTTGAATTATTAGATGTTGCCTCAGCACAACTAATACACATATAAGTAGGATAAATTGCTTCTAATAATTTTTTATCCATTGATACTTCTTCAATAATAAATCCTTCACTACGTAACTTATCAAGAGTCTTATGAAAATCAAGAATAGTTTTATTTAAAACTGCATCATCACTATCCCTATAAGTATCAGCACCACAAATTTCTTTTATATAAAATAACTTTCTTCCCTTAATATCATTATCAATTTCTTCACTATACTTTTTACCATCATCTTTTAAAGTAACCATATCATTAATATCTTGTCCCTTTAAAACATCGGTAATAACTGCTGCATCATATACATTACGTGTAAACATTGCAACATGATCCAAACTTGATGCAAAAGCAAATAAACCATATCTAGAAATTCTACCATATGTAGGTTTGAAACCAACAAGACCAGTATGAGAGGCTGGTTTTCTAACACTATCTCCTGTATCACTACCTATAGAAAATGGTACAATTCCAAGAGCAACACTTGATGCTGATCCAGATGATGATCCTCCAACCATTCTATTTTTATCCCATGGATTTCTAACAATACCAGTATGTCCAGTAGTTCCAGTTCCACCCATTGCAAGCTCATCTAAAACAGTCTTTCCAACTAAAACTGCTCCAGCTTTTTTTAATTTTTTATATACAGTCGCATCATAAACAGGAACATAATCTTTTAATATATTAGAAGATGCTGTAGTCAAAATACCACTAGTTGAAAAATTATCTTTTAAGGCATAAGGAATACCATTAATTAAACTATCTCTATTTTTATGTTTAAATTTATCAACGATAGTAACAAAAGAATTATAATCATCTTGAAAATAGTGAGCCAATTTATTTGCACTCTCAAATAAAGAAGAAGCTGAAACATCACCATTATCTAACATTTCTCTTAACTCTTTAATATTTTTACCTCTATACATCTTCATCCACCACCTTAGGAACCTTAACTTGATCATTAATTTGATGTTTAGCGTTTGCCAAAACCTCAGAAGTAGTTAAATAATCTCCTACCTCATCTTCCCTTAAACTAACATCATCATTTACAAAAGGAAAAGTCATTGGACTAACATCATTAATATTAGGAATATTTCCTATTAAATCCATCTGTTTTAAAATAACATTAAACTCTTCTTGTAATGTTTCATATTCACTATCATCCATATCAAACATTAATTTATGAGCATAATCTTTCAATTTTTCTTTTTCTATCATAAAATAACCTCCCACTAAAAATAAAAAACACTAGTAAACATCCAACTAAGGGACGAAAACTAGTGTTCCGCGGTACCACCCAAATTATCATAGATATAATATCTACAATCACTCTTGATTCAAACAAATCAAGTATCTATAACGGGATACCTCCGGCTTAGTCTACTAAATTTCTTTAAGCACTCTAAAGTGTTATTCAGTATTAGTCAATTACTAGGTTCCAGCACACCCTAGCTCTCTATAAATAAACATAATACTTACTTCTCTTCTTCTTCGCTTTTCATTAATTATTTTACTAAAAACAAATTACTTTGTCAATTTATTTTAATTTATTTCTATTATAATTTTCCATAGTCTTATCCATATCAAGATATGTTTTTATCCATTCAATCCAATGATCTGTATAACTCGTATCCTCTATACCACTTTCTAATAAATCAGCCATAGTAGTAATATTATTATTTTTTAAATATCTCCTAACACTATCTGGTATAGTATTATCTTCAAGTAAATTAACTTGCTTATTATAACTTTTATTCATAATATCTTCCCTAAATGAAATAGCAGTATCAATACTATCTATTAAATCCTCATGGCTCATATTAGAAATTTCACTTTTAATTAACAAAAGCTCATCCTTCGAACATTCTCTTAATAAATTATCTATATACTTTTCCATAATATCTTCCCCATTATCAATAAATTTATACTACTTAATTAATTTTTTGACATTTTCTTCCATATCTTTTTTATTATACTCATCTAATTTTTCATATATTTCAAAAATACTTTTTTCGCCTAAATTTCTAATATCACGAATATCTTCTAAAGTATTTTTTAAATCACCAATACATTCAATATTTTCTCTAGTTAAAGCATTTAGTGACCTTGCTGATAAATTCAAATTATCCAAAGCTACAATATCACTTTCCTCTTCACCCTTTAAACATATACCCCTATTATGAGCATATCTTTTTACATCATATGCTTTATCAGGAATTTCTTCTTTTAATTCTTCATACGAATAAAGATTATAATCTTTCTTTATTGAATAACCAATAATTTCTAATCTTTTATCAATTTCCTCAACCATATCTATATTAATATAATTAATTTTTAATAAATCAATAAAAGAATATCTACTTATATCAGTAACTGTTTTAATATTATTCTCACTTAAAATCCAATTAATATTATGAGAGAAATTAAGATCACTCAATAATATATAATCCTCAGGTTCCATATTAATACGATTTAAAATAGCTTTTTTCTCTTTTAAACAATTTACACTATCAACCAACTTCTTATCATATTCATCCATCAATATACTATTTAAATGTATAAATAAATTAGCTTCTTTTAATCTTAGTTCCTTAACATCCATTTCATACATATTAGCTAAATCTTTATCTTTAATAGTATTATTAGAATCAAAAGCACCTAATTTCTTTCTAATAAAATATGTATCTGCAGCTGTTAAAGAATAAACAGAATCTAAAGATAAATCACTTATTTTATTTAAAAATTCATAAATTTCATTATCTGGTACATTATTAAATTTTCGTTTTAAAAATACAATATCTTTCATAATCTCACCCCACTAATAAAACGAGTAAATTATACCATAAAGATAAGTTTTTGTCAAAAATATAGTATTAAATAAAGATTTATGATAAAATATCTAAAGGAAGTGATACTATGAAAAAAACTATTCTTACAGGACTACGACCAACAGGAAACTTACACTTAGGTCATTATTTTGGAGCCTGTAGTAATTACTTAAAATTACAAAATGATTATGATTTCTATCTAGAAATTGCTGATGTCCAAGCTCTAACAGATAATTTCAACAACCCTGATAAAGTAAGAAAAAATGTTAAAGAAATTACAATAGATTTATTATCAATTGGTATGGATCCTAAAAAAGTAAATTTCTTTATTCAATCAAAAATACCAGAAATCGCAGAACTTACTGTATTTTATTCAAACCTAGTAACAGTTGCAAGACTTGAAAGAAACCCTACAGTAAAAAATGAAATTGCGCAAAAGAAAGAACTTTTTGGTAATAATGGTGAAAGTATTACCTATGGATTTTTAGGATATCCAGTGTCTCAAGCTGCAGATATTACTGCCTTTGATGGTGAAGTTGTACCAGTTGGAGATGATCAATTACCACTTTTAGAGCAATGTAGAGAAATAGTTAGAAAATTCAATTCAATTTATGGTGAAACTCTAAAGGAACCACAACAAGTATTAAGTAATATAACTAGAGTAAAAGGACTTGATGGCAATGATAAAATGGGAAAAAGTCTTGGTAATGCAATTTACTTAGTTGATGATGAAAATACCATAAAACAAAAAATTATGGGTGCCATAACAGATCCTAAAAAAATCAAAAAAGATGATATTGCTAACCCAGAAGTATGCATGGTATATTACTATCATAATCTAGTAAACAAAGATAACCTAGATACTGTATGCAAAGAATGTAAATCAGGTAGCCGTGGATGTGTTCAATGTAAAAAAGAACTAATAAATAAAATGAATGAGTTTTTAAAACCAATAAAAGAAAAAAGAAAATACTATGAAGAAAATGAAGAAATAGTAGATAATATACTAGCTGAAGGAACAAACAAAGCTAAAGAAAAAGCCAAAGAACAAATGAAAAAAGTAAAACATGCTATGAAAATAGATTACTAATTAGTAACCTATTTTTTTTGATAACTAAGTCTAACTATTTCATATAAATAATTATACTTAGAACTATAATTATTTTTAATATCATCAAGCATTATATTATACCTATCATCTATATTTAAATCATCTTTTTTAAACATCTCTTCATATAAATAATTAAATTTATCTACATCCTTATTTTTAAATAAATTATCAATCTCTTTTAATAAATATCTTTGTCTAAATTCTTCAGTCCTTGTTAAAAATAAATTATTAGAATTTTTATCTATAACCTTATAATTAAATTTAAAATCATCAAATAAACTACACTCATCAATTACTTCTTCCTCTTCATCAAGTAATAAACTGCTCTTACAAATTGACCTACCATCTTTATAAAATTCAACTGCTACTACTCTATTTAAATCACAAAACAAACAAGCATATTTAATATTACTTTTACTCTTATATATTAACGTTTTATTATTAATTTTTTCTAAAAAAGAACTATCTACTTTTACAATACCATTAATAATATTATCCATATCAATAGAACCAATCTTAAAAACAGGTATTTTCTTAATATGAGTAAGACCATCCTTCTTATCCCATTCATAAAAATCTAAAATCCTAACACCATCATCAAAATTAAGTAAAATATCATATATATAAATCATTTATTTTTCCCCTTTCTAAACAATAAAACATTAAAAAGTATAAAACCAACAACAAATAAATAGCATTCATATCTTGTTAAAACATAACAAATATATTCACCCAAACTATACCCAAAAGAAAATAAATTTAAATAAAGCCATAAATATGAAAATCCTATAACCATTAATAAATAACTAATAACTAATAAAACTATTTTACCTATCATAATAAAATTTATGACAACTACATTTTTAGTATACATTTATTTGTAAAAAGTATACTAAAAAAAAGACTATATATAGTCTTTATTCTAAAAATTTATCATCATCATTTTTACCTACTTCAACCTTGTTAATAGCATCAAATTTCTTAGATATTTTATCTGCAGTAATTGAAACACTCTCTACATCTCTATTAACTGTTTGAATACTACGAGCAAGTTTATCCCAACGTTCTCTATATCTAGAAAATTCAACACCTAACTTATTAAGTTCTTCATGAATAATTGATGTATATTTGTCTCTTTCAATATTTTTTATAATCATCTCAACAACTGTAAGAGTAGAAATCAAAGTAGTTGGACTAGTTATCCAAACACGCTTTTTATAAGCATAATCAAGTATATCAGAGTGATATGCATTAACCTCTGCGAATATAGCCTCAGCTGGTAAAAAAAGAATAGCCTGATCTGCAGTTTCCCCAGGAATAATATATTTACTACTAATCGCATCAATATGTTTTTTCATATCTTGTTTAAATAATTTTTCATAACTATCTCTTTCAGTCTGAGATAAATTCTTATCTACCATCAATTGATAATGCTCCAAAGGAAACTTAGAATCAATCGCAACTGTACCTAATGGTTCAGGTGCAAATACAACACTATCAGCAATCACACCAGTACTTAAAGTATATTGTAATTTGTATATTTTATCATTATTTTCACCAAACACATTAGATAAAATATGTTTCAAATTAACCTCACCAAATATACCACGCGTTTTCTTATCTGTTAAAATACTTTGCAAACTAACAATATCAGTCGATAAGTTTTCTATTTTCTTTTGAGCCTCATCTATCTTAGAAAGTCTTTCTATTACATTCATAAAAGTTTTATTAGTTTTTTCAAAATTTTGATCAAGTCGTTCATTAACCCTATCATTAATAGCTAACAATCTAGATTCTACTTGTTCATTTAATTTAGTAAAATCATCATTCATATTTTTACTTAAACTATCCTTAAATTCACCAAGCTCCTTAATCATATTAACCTCAAGTCTACCAAGACGTTCAGTAATATTACTCTCATTAATATTTTTAAATAAAGAAATAACTACCAAAATTAAAATTAATACTAATAATCCAATAATAACATAATTCATACTAAAACCACCTATTCTATATTCATTCTTTTACTAACTATTTTAGATAATAAATATGCAATTAAAAGCATAATTGACACTATAATAATAGTACTTATATCAGTAATACTTTCAATTAAACTCTTTCCAACATAACCCCAAAATATTATCATAAATACTTTTCCTAATAAAATTGCCGACAAAAACTTCTTTCTAGGAATATAATTAATACCACAAAGTATATTAATTAAAAAAGCCGGCGTAAAAGGGAGTGCTATTAACAATACTAAATTAGAAAAAGAAATATTTTTAATCCTGTTAATTGCCTTATCAATTTTCCTCTTTTTTTTAGCATTAAAAAACTTATAAATATATTTATTTGATAAATAATAAAATAAAGAGTAAGATAAGAAACATCCTAAACAAGTAGCAACCCATGAAATAAATATTCCCATAAACATACCAAAAGCATTAACATTAAGTGCTACAAAAACACCAAGTGGAAGTGCTGGAATAGCTGACTCTAATAAGACAAGTAAAAATCCATAAAGCACTCCACCAGATGAAATAAATTTTGTTGAAAAATCCACAAATGCATTTATAAGCTCCATATCTTATCTCCTTGTATACTAATTATATTACATTTCTATTTTATTAACAAGTAATAGTTAAAACCACCAGCTACACTAATAGTATTATAACCTAAATAATTAAGTTCACTACTTAAATCTCTACTAATATGTCCATTATAACAATATAAATAATATTTTTTATTTTTGTCCAAATAGTCACTTGGATTAGTAATTAGATAATTACTAGGTATATTAATAGCACCATTGATATGAGATACTTCATATTTAAACTTATCCCTTACATCTATTAAATTAATGTTTTTATTTTCTCCATAAATTTTTAAAAATTCTTCCATTTCTATCAAAATAATCACCTCTACATTAAAATATGCAAAAAAAAGAAGTCTACTTATTATAGACTCCTATACTATTTCAACTTATATGGATTATTTTTTGTTCCTTTACCACCACTAATAAATGTAGTATTACTTAAAGAAACTATAGGTCTAATATCTGCATAACCAGATGCTGATTCATTATTAACAACACCAACATCTCCAACAGAAAATACCTCATCTGTAGTACCAGCAACAGAAGTTGCAAGCCACCAACTTGAATCAACCGTAACTAAGTAATTGTAATTTTGACATGAATAACTAGTAGCATTATTACATGAGGCATCAAGACTGGCATTCATATAATCAGAAACCGTAAGTAAACCAATCTTTTGATTTGCAACTGTCTGACTACATTCTAAAGAGTTATCTTTTGATGAATCCTCAATAGAACGAGATCCAATACATAAATTAAATTTCACAAGTCTTAATCTATCAGATTTACTTAATATTGCATCATCTTCATCATTATCATTATAAATATCATTTAAATATGATTTTACTCTACTTGCATTATAATCATTAATTCCAGCATTATAATCTAATTCTTTATTATATCTATCATCCCATGGATAACTAAAAATATATGAACCATCAAGTAATAAAATTATACTATTATCAGAATTAATTTTAACTACTCGCCATAAACGCTTATCAAGCTGAACATAATTATTTACATTTTCTCCCCTAAAAACATATCCATTATTAGTTTTATATATACCATCACCAGATGTAACTACTTTTTTAGTAAGTGCAGTATATAGTGGTTTAGAAGAATAACTACTACCACAATCTAAATATGGAGTATATGAATAGTTATTGTCTACTTTACGAACAACTACCTTACCACTACAACTAACACCAGATTTTAAATATTCATCTAAACTTTTCATATATTCAGAAGAAGTTAATGTTTTATCAGTAATTTCAACAATTTGATTAGCATTTACAGGAAGATTTTTCTTATGATCAGCAAAATAGTTAATAGCTGAACTTTTTAAGATATTTTCTACCTCATCATAAGAATAATTCTTTTTTGTAAAAAGAGACATAATAGCAAGAATTACCATCAAAATAACAAAACCACCCATAATATATATTGCCATTTTTTTCATCTTTTTCTTAAATTCATCATTATTAATATTCTTTTTTTTATCTTCAACATTATCATCATTTTTATTTTCATTAGCAATTTTAAATTCCATAACTATTCCTCCTAATTATCAAAAAAATCATCAAAAAATTCATCATCATCTTCATCATCATCCAGATTCAAATTATTTTGTTTTATTTCTTGTTGAATTGGATTATTAGAAGGCGTTGCATCATTTATTTCATTAGAATCAACTTTAGATATATCAGATTTTTGATTATCCTTTTGCATTTGTTCCTGTTTCTTTTTCTCTTCTTCCTCTTCTTTTTCAAGTTCAGCAATTTTTGCATCTATTTTCTTAACTAAATCATCAACATCAAATCCTAAACCATCATTCTTAGGTTTCTCTTCTCTCATAGGAGAAACATTAGGAAACATACCCATAGGTGGAAATCCAGGTATAGAAGAAGGCTGATTATGTACATCAGCAAATGGATTCCTTGCCTGATTTTCTAACAATTCATGTTGAGGAGCTATACTTTTATTATCAGTATCAGCACTATTCATCATTTCTAATAATTTTTTCTTTTTTTGTTCTTTAACAAAAGATTTTATATCAAAAGTGTGAACCTCTCTTTTTTCTCTAACAGGATAAGTAGCATTTGGATATTTTTTACCCCAATCAAGTTTAAAATATGGAGTAAACTTTGTTTTAAAAGGTTGTTTTCTCATACGAAGAATAATAACCTCAAATTGTTTCATTCTCTGTAAATCAGAAACAGTAACCAAAGGAGTAGAAGCAGTTTTATCATCTTTTTTAGATTTTACTTCACCACACATCTTAGAAATTTCCTCCAATGCCTTAAGTTCAGTAGTAATAAGATAAATAATATTACCACAGTTACCACGAATAGTTTCAGCATTTTCTTTACCATATACTTGATCAAGTTGAGCAAAGTTCTGGATAATCATCGTAAAACGAATTCTTCTAGAACGTGCAGCTGTAATCATAGTAGTAACATCTTTAAGAGGAGGCATATTAGCAAACTCATCTAACAAGAAATTAGTACGAACTGGAAGTTTTCCATCATGTCTTTGTGCAACTGATATCAAAGTTTCATATATTTGTTTAAGTAATATTGTAACTAAAGAATGATATGTTTTTTTCTCATCTTGGATAACAATAAACACTGCCGTTGGCTTCTCACCAATACTTTCTAAATCAACATCACTATGAGAAAGCATTTCTGATAAATTATCACGTGAAGCAAACAATTTTACTTTTTGTCTAAATACTGACAAAATTGATCCTTTTGTTTCTGTTGGAGCCGTAACAGTACCACTCGCATTTATTGAAGCAGCACTTGCAGGATCTTTTGCAGCAAAATACTCTTTAATATAAGTAGAACCACCAAATTTTTCTTCTCCAACAGTAGTAACTAAATTAATACTATTAATATTAATTTCATCTTCCTTAGCATCTTCAAAAAGGCCAAGAGCTACACCTGAAAAATAATCTGCTGATGTTTTTTCCCAAAATGGATCAGCATTACTATTAGAATCATCATATAAAATATTTAAGGCCAAGTCATCCAATAATTCTATCGCTTTATCATGATTTCCAGATTTATAAATTTGATAAGGTAAACTCATAGGATTCCAAGAATTACCATTTTGTGGATCACGGAAATTAAGTAATAGTATTTGATAACCCTTATCTCTTAACATATTACTTGTTTTTTCATAAATTTCACCTTTGGGATCTGTGATAATCATAGACTCATGAGCTTTAGCTAAACTATGAACCAAGGGAAGAATAACAGTTTGAGTTTTACCAGAACCAGTAGCACCAATAACTAATGAGTGATACTCACTATTATCAACCCACATCTCATTTTCATTAAGAATTAAAGGAACACCAGCATATTTAGAATTTTGACTTTTAATCTCAACTGGATTTAATTCTTCCTTTATTTCCTTCTCTTTAGCCCATCTTGAATAACCTTTATCCTTTTTTTCAGTAGTAAAACCAAAACCCTTTTCTCTTTCAAAGAAATATGAACTAACACTAATTAGTAAACCACCAAGTGCTAAAAAATAAAAAGTCAAGGTAGCAGCAATATATTGTGGTAAAAAAGCCGGAAATGGATTAAGACCACATAAATACCCCTCAGTAGCAAAAGAATGCAAATTTAATACCCCAATACAAACTACATAAAGTAAAAAAATTGCAAAACAAATAAATATAATAACATCTTCAGCATCAGCTCTAAACTTAAATTTCATATTACTACTCCCTTTCGCAATATATTATAACATCTTATTATTACTTTGTCATTCAATATTTTTAACTATCTATTTCCGTATTTTTAGGAATAGAGTCTGGAAGGGCACTTTTTGCCTCTTCTTGTATTTTTTTCAACTCTTCCTGTTTTTTATACTCTGTAGGATTTATAATTTGTAAATATGAAACTCCTGTTTTATCAGATATAGCATTAGGTGTAAGTTCATTTCCTAAATAAGTATATTCAAAACCATCATCACTTAAATTTTCAATTTCAATTAAAGATTTATCATTACCAACTACCAGCGCATAAAAGTATTTTTTATTGTTTTTTTTATCAAAAGTATTATTATAAAAAACTATTTTTTCACAAACATAAAAATTATGCTGATTTAAAAAATCAATTAGTCCCTTTATGCAATTTTTTTGTCTAGATTTTGAAATCAATAAAACATTACTTTTTTCTACATTAACTTTACTTAGATAAATCTTTCTTCCTTTAAAATTAATATAGAAAATTAAGAAAAGAAAAATTAGAAATAAAATTATTGACAAAATTATTATATTATATTTTTTATTTTTTTTCATAATTATCACCTATTTTAATATAGTATTTCCATTAATAGCTTTTACAACAGTAACATTTTCAGTAATACCTAATGCATTATATGGATTATCACCAATACTATTTTTACCTATAAATTCTAAAACTACCTGTCCATATTCATGTCCCCATTTATTTGCACGATCATCTTTCATGTTTTTAGCATCAGCCAATATAGCATGAATAACCTTACCATTTGATATATATACATCTACCTTATCACCAATATTACCAAAAGTAGATGTCATAGCAATTAAATATCTACCATTTAATTTACAAAATCCCTTATTATCATGTTTTGCTCCAGAAGAAATCCACATATTTTGAACAATTCTTTGGGCAGAACTTTCAGGAAAGGCATAAGGATTAGTAATTTTTTTATAAGTACGTATCATATATCTTGAATAGCTTATTTCTGAGTCTGTAACTGCTAAATCAAATTCTCTAGTTGCATAAGTTCCTAAACCAGAAGGTAAAAAAATTGTTTGTCCATTAACAATAGAATCACTTTCATCAATAATAGGATAATTAGGACTAGCAAATCCTGTACAATCACCAAGATTGCTATAAACATTCCTAGCCACAGAGTCACTACTATTACCTTCTAGTGTATATAATTTGCCAGTTTTAGTATCATATTTTTCTACAATACCAATATGAGACCATCCTTTGGCGTTACTACCACTCTTCCATATTATTAAATCACCTGCTTTAGGAATATATCCAGAATTTATTGAATGGAAATTGCCTTGCTTTACATAATAATCATAAAAAGAATTTACAGAGGCACTATGAATAATGACATCTTGACTTATACCTGCCTCATTTGCACACCAAGACACAAAAGAAGCACACCAATAGACATAAGACGAAAAGCCCATATATCTCCAATATTTTTCCCCATGATATTTAGAGGAATTACCATCATCTAATTGTGAAATTGCAACCTGAACCAATTTATCTCCCATAGATACTCCAGCAGTGCCAGTATCACCTTCACCATAAATATCTTTAAAATTATCAACATATTCAAATATTCTAGCAATAACGGCATCATAATTAACATTTGAATTATGAGAAAAATAATTAGGTAAAATTTTTTCTTTTAAATTTTTTCTAAACGTATCCTCATCAAATGTAGTACCATCTTCCTTAAACATAGCATTAACTATTTCTTCTATTTTATCTTTAGTCATAGAATTATAATCAATATCAGAACCATTAAAAGATGATACAGAAAAATAGAAGCCAGATATATATACGGAATTAAAATATTTTCCATTAGCAGAAAATTCATTGTTTACTGTTTTTACAATTTTATAAAAATTTTTAGCATCCTCACTCTGTTCCTCACATTCTTCATTATTTTCATTATTATCATTATCAACAACACATAATCCTTCATTAACACTTCCAGCATTAGCAGCAGAAGAGGAATTTGAAAAGCCAAAAAATATTGAAGAAAAAATAATGATAATAAATAATGATGCCATTCCAATAATCATTATTTTATTTCTGGTAAAAGATCCAGAAATTCTAAAAGGATCAGTTGAATTATTATCCTCATTATTTTTATTTTTAGACATTATTTTATCTGTCATTCCAGATTTATTGGCTGCATCAATAGCCTTTGCTGCAGCCTGAACTTGTGGAATAGGAATTCTTTTAGCGATAGAAGTTAATTTTTTTATTTTCTCAGCATTTGCTTTACCATTATCATCGCTACTATTAGGTTTAACTCTATTGCCTATATTATTAAGTATCCTTTTTCCATAGTTATTATTTATAGGATTAACATTCTTAATGTTATTTCTAATAAAATTTTTTTGGGGAAAATTATCAATAATTTTACTATCAATATTTTTCCCTATTGAGGAATTATCAGCCATTAAATTCTTCTTATGATTATTATTAGAAACAACACCATTTCTGTTAATATTAGATGCTTTATTTACATTATTAGCTTCCCTATAAGCGCCATATGCCTCTTTAAGATCACTTAATTTATTTTTACTAGTACTCTTATCAGCACCAGTATCATGCATATTTGCTTTATTATTACTATTATTATTTTCTGGCACTGATATCACCTACTTCTTATATACTAAAATCCTCCACCACTACCAAATGAATCTAATTCATCTTGAGTAAGAGCCACATTTATTCTCATACGTCTACTTCCACATACAAATAATGCTTCTCCTTGAGAATATCTCTTAATACTTTCCTTTTCATTATCATTAAGATCTATTAATAAACTTAAGTCTTCAACAGCTTGTTTCTTTAAACCCATAACAAGATAATAAGAAGCATTATCAAAAATCGCTTTACCTTGTGTTATAACAGATGGATCCGAAAAATCACTAGGTTGTTGAGTAATTATAATTGTACCTGTATTATATTTACGACTACGACGTTGAACTTGGGCTAAGAAATCAGCACCTAAAACATTATTTGCGCCAAGTAAAACATGAGCCTCGTCTACCATTAATACAGTATCAACATTAAAGTCTAAGCATAATCCCCAAGCATACTTAAGTACATTAAAGAATAACGCATTTTTAATATTAGAATCAGTGTTCATTAATTCTTTAATATTAAATACCATAAAATCACTATCTTTTCTCAAAGTAGTATGACCATCAAAATAAAATTTCAATTCTTTAGTCAATGGTCTAACCTTAAGCTCAAGACGCTCCAATATATCTCTTTCTTGAGTTTGATCAGTTATAGACATCAAACGTCCTCTAATAGTTGCATAAACATCAGAAAAAGTTGGATAATCCTTTGATGTAAAGCGAGAAAAATCAGTATTAAAATCAATTCCAAATCTCTTATAAGTATCTTGAACAACCTCACTAAACATAGTTAAAACATCTTCAGTTATTGTTTCATCATAATACTTCATAAATGCTTTTAAAAATTGTAACGTACGAGTTAAAACAGTATATCCTAACCCCTGTTTAATTTCTTCTTCATCGGCATCAATTACAACTTCAAGTGGATTAATTAAACCAAACTCTCCACCTTTACCAATATCAACAGTATCTCCACCAAAAGTTTGTGTAATTTCACGCAATTCATCTTCAGGATCTATTGCTACTATTTGACAACCATTCCTTATATGACTTCTAAGTAAAAGTTTTGCAGCTGTAGATTTACCAGAACCAGAAGTACCAAGAATAATCATATTAGCATTATTTCTATTATGTTCTTTACGAATCTTATATAAAAATTGATTAAATAATATTACACCACCAGAAAAGTCCACTCCAAGTAATGTTGAAAGTCCAGGATCCTTAATACTATCAAAAATAAATGGATACATAGCAGCTATAGTAACTGAAGGAATTGGAGTACCAATTCTTTCTTCAATATCTTGAGATGGGAAAATTGGTAAAATTGATTTTAAAACTTTTTCTTGTTCAAATCTCAAAGAAATAGCTTTTAATTCCATTGCATCTAAATAGTTTTTTACATTAACTTTCTTTAATTCCAAATCTTCTTTAGTATCAGCAGTAATCATTATGTGCATTTGAAAATCAAAAATACGAGCCTGACTACCAGCTAGCATAGAAGTAAAATACTCTAAACTTTCAGCATCTTGTCTATATCTTTCTTTTAATGTTTGATCATGTTCATTTTGATATTTATCTTTTAAATCAGCAACTTGCTTGTTTAACATTTTTGCCATAGTTTGAAAAGGAACTGGAATATGTTTAACAACAACCTTTATACCAGGCATATTAGTTAATGATGATAAATAACCAGGTGAAATATATTTTGGAAATGATACAACAGTTAAAATAGTTGCATAATTATCACTAATAAAGAAATCACTTGGATTAAAATTTAGTCCCTTAGGGGCAAGTTCACTTCTTATACCTATACTCATACTGACATCACCGTCCCAAAGTTCGTAGTAGCCCCACCATTTAAGAAATTATCAAGAATTACTCTTAAATCATCATTAGTAGTTTGAGAAGCATTCAAACCACAAGTAGCAAGACCATTAATCATCATTCTAATTCTCTTTTGTAATAAATCTGTATCTTTATCTTTAAATAAGAAATAATACTCAGTATCAACTATATTATTATTAATAAAAGTATTTCCCTTATCAATATCTTGCATAATTAATTTTCTAATAGCAGGAGACTGTGTATCATTATATAAAAGTTGTAATTGAGACATATAAACTGATATATCAACAGGTCTATCTGCTACCACTAACCAAAATTCAAAATCAATTGTATTATAAAAATTTTTTAATCCTATTAATACATTATCTTGAGAATATTGATCAAGTATAAAAATATTTTTAGGAGAAATTTTAACCCCAGTTACTTTCATATTATTATAAGTAATTATCATACCATTCTGTATACCCTTTACAGGTAACCAATTTTCAGTATAACTATTTCCTCTTGTTCTTGCCATCTCGTACACACCAACCTTTCCATTTATAAACTTGATTATTAGTTAAAAACTCATATAATTCAGCAATCACAGTTAACATATTATGATAATATGGAACCGGCATTACTAAAAACCCACATATAACAGCAGGAGCCAAAATTACAATTGTCATCCAAGTTGAAGAAACCGGAACAAATGCAAGCAATATAATTGTAATAACAACCCCAACTGAAAATAATATTAAATCGAAAGGTCTAAAAATTCCAAGTATCAATTGTCCCTTCTTTGTATTAGCAGGTATCAAATAATTATTCACTTATATCACACATCCCTTACCATATATTATTTTTTAGAATTTTGATCATTTAATTTTGCTTTAGCATATTCATCACTATGTTCAACTTTATAAGCATTATCAATAGCAGTAAATTGTGCTCCCTTCCATTCCTCGGCAATTTTTCCATCAGCCATACCAGACACATTTAAAGTCATATCTAGCTTATTATCTGTATTATCATACTTTCTAGATATTTCCATTGCCTTATCATAATCAAGTTTAATTTGAGATGCTTGACCAGAAGTATGTCTACCTTTAATAACGGCACCAACCAAAGCTGCTTGAGCATTTTTATAACGATCTTCAGCTTTTTTTAATGTAGCTGTATCAGCACCAGCAATTTTAAGTCTTTCAAAATTTTCTTTTAGACTCTTAACAGATTCATTACCATAACCGCCAATACCAATAGCACTTAAATTAGTGCTATCCACGTCAGCTTTTCCAACAGCATGCTTATAATAATCAGCAAAAGCCTTTTGATCACTCATTATATCTTCATATTTTTTAGATGAACCATTTCCGGTAACAGCATATGCAAGTCGTGTTTTTATATTTCTAGCAGGAGTATAACCAGAAAGTCTTTGTTCATTTCTATTACGCATTGCATCAGTAACAGCCTTAAAGTTATGATCCTTTGCAGTCAAAGCTGCTTTTCCACCAGTCACCATTCCAGACATTCCACCAACCAAAGCAGAACCAAAATTTCTTACTCTTAAATTTTTCCCAGGTGGGTTTTCTTCTCTAGAAGCTTGAAAATTTGCTCTAGCAGAACCAATAGCACCAATACCTGCAGCACCAAGTCCCGCAGCGGCAGCAATTCCACTAAACCAGCCTTTACCACCATCATCTTTAATACCTAACGACTGTTTTATAAACTTAGGAGCATCTTTTGCAAATAATAATAATCCTATATAAATAAATACTTTAGAAAATAACACGACAGTTCCTGAGGCACCATCACTAACAACAAGTCCATTATTATCAGCTATTTCTTTCATTAGAAATAAAACAAAATATATTATTAATAAATTAATAAACAAATCAATATAAGTAGTGGATAAAGTTTTAACCCAAGAGCCAAAAGCTCCATTATCCATTGATGACTTTGGATTCATATAACTAATGATAGGAATAGGAGCAATAAGTCTAAGTATTGCAAGTTTGATAGCTCTTTTTGCAACTTCTATACATATATTGACAAGCACAAATAAAAATATAATACCACATATAAAAGCTATAAGCCAATTAAAATTAAAAGCATATGCATCCCAACCACGAAGTTTAATATATTTACTACCACTAGGATCAGTTGTTGTTTCACATGGTTCATTAATTAAATTTAATATCTCCACTGGATTTTTTGACTTATAATATTTTTTATACGCATCAGCTGTTCTTTTAGGATCTTTATTTCCTTCATCTCCACCCTCTGCTCTGTTTCTTGTTTCACAAAACAAATCATCTTGATTGTATCTAAGAGTGCCATCATCATCCTTTACCAATTTAAATGAATTACCAACTTCTGGTTTTAAATTTGGTGTAAAAAAATTTTTCAATAATGTAGTTGATAAATCGTCACCAGTATCCTTAATTTGATTATCAGAATCAGAAGTTGAATTGGTACCTAATACAAGTTTAGCTAAAATATTCTGTGATAAAATTCTATCCTGAAAATCATATAGTATTCCAAATAATAAACCATTACTCTTCAATTGCTTTTCATAACTATTACTTGGATTAGGAATATTAATAGGTATTAGAGTAGTCAAAAGTGCTAAAGAAACAATCATTTTTGTAATAATATTGCCAAAGCCCGATTTAGAATCCATGAATTTTTCAGGATCAATCAATCCTTGTAATACCGTGATTGTAAGCCTAAAAACCATAAATACACCAATCATTAACTGAACTCTAGAAAAAAAAGCCATAACAGTACTGCCAGATAAAATTTGTGATTTAGAAATGTTAACGATTATATCATACACACCTGCAAGTAAAAAATAAATACTCTGATTGAATATCTTAATAAACCAATTTCCTATATCATTCCACCAATGTTGTTCCGTATTGTTATTCATATCACATTCACCTTCTTATAAACTAATAAATATCGCAACTTGTTATACCAAAAATATCAAGAAGCAATTGCACTATTGTAGGAATTAAAAATAATAAAGCAGCTACAATTAATCTAATAATAAACTTCTTTTGAGATTTTTTCATAGTATCATCATCACTCATAACAATTGCCTTAGCAAAATCAACACTGCTAAGTATTACTACCAAAATAGGCCCAAGTATCTTTAAGTAATCAAGTAATTTTTGTACTAGCCAAGCAACAGATTCTTCTTTTTCTTTATCGCCTAACAAAGCATTGCATTCTGCAGAATCAGTTGTTGAAACTGTATTACTATTGGAATTATTATTAGAGTTACTACTACTCTTTTTATTTTTTTTGCATTTATTAATACAAGTATTATAATCACTGTTTCCTTTACATTGATTTTTACAGCTCTTAGCATTAACACTATAAGGAACAATAAAAACTGCACATAACAATATAATAAAATTAAAAATCAAAATTTTATTGCCATTTATTTTCATATAATCACTCCACACAACCTACTACAATAATATAACATAAGTATATCAAAATAAAAAAAAAATAGCAATTTAAAATTACTATTTACAATCATTATTATTTTACTGATCTCCAACATGTAGCCCAACTAGTTGTATTATTTTCTGATTCATCAGCACCTTTAGCAACTATATTCATAAGTAAAGTAACTAATGTAGTAACAAAAAATACTGCTGCTGCATAAATACAACGTTTAATAAGTCTTCCTTGAGCAGCTTTTATTTCTTTATCATCACTAGAAATAACAGCCTTTCCTAAATCTATAGTACCAAATACAATTAATAAAATTGGAATACCAATTTGAATTAATGGAAAAACACCTTTCTTAATTAATCTAACAATTGGACCCAAGCCTTCACAACTTTTGTCAGCATTCTTTAAACCTATTTGAAATAAATTTGACATATCTTATCACTCCTTCAATATATTTAAATAATACATTATTAGACTTTTTTTGTCAACATTAACGTCTAAAAAGTCCAAAAATCTTATTATTTCCTTCATCTTTATCTCCACTATTAATACCAAGCATCTCTATTCTAGATAAAAAATCTACTAATATTTGATTCTTTTTTCTATCATCAAGTGGAGGTATATTATAAAATACCTTTAATTTTGCTTCATATTCAAACTCTCCAACATCCTTATTAGAAAGTAAACTTTTATTTAATACCACTTTTTTACCAGCAATTTTACTTAAAATACTTCTATTTCTTTTTATTAACTTATTAAGTTTAATAGTACTAGGTTCAAGTAAATAAATAACCTCTCCACAAAAAGAGTTATTACTACAGTTATTTAAATCAACTAAAATAACAGAATTATTAGAAAATTTAGAAATAGTTGCACTTATTTGATCTTGACTAACTGATACCATTTTTTTATCATTTAAATATTGAAAATCAGTCTTATCAATTTCCACACAAACAATTGAATCACCAAAAAATGGTACCAACTCTTTTTTTAACATGTGTATAAGTGTAGTAGCACCAGCATGTTCAGTAACATCCTTAAAACCAATAATTTTACAACCAATACCACTACTAGAAACCATAGAAGAATTATTTACAGGAGCAACCTTTTGTAGTTTAGCAACATCCTCATATTTATTTGGATGATCCAATAAATACTTAACACCTTCAACATTACTAGTAAAATTATAAATACCAATAGTAACTAAATTAGATAAAAAATTGCTAGTACATACCCTACTACCTTCAGGTAAGAAAAAGATGATTTTATCAACATCTAATCCATTAGCAATCACTTTATAACTATCAATATCATAGAAATTTTTAAGAGCTGAAACATCTAAAATCATTCTATTATAGAAAAAATTCTTAAACATCTCAACTAATTCATTAGCTTCATACTCACCACTAATACTCTTAATAACATCAATATCAAGGTTAGATAAAGCTTCTCTTTGTGTATTAGAAATTATAACATTCATGCATTATCTCCCCTTTCTATAGACATAATTACTTTCTCATCAATTTTGTACTACCATTAAGGTAAAAAACAGACATATTAGACATAATTTTTTCTATAATTGGTATTTGTATAGAAATCATAGTTCTAACATTATAATAATGTTTAGTATTATCTCCACCAGTACCTGATTGCATTTCTTTCCAAGCGTATTTATTAGTACATTTTGTCCACTTTCTACCTTTAGTACAGTAGTTTTCATCAGGTGTAACATATCCAATACTATTTGCATAATCTTCTAATATTTTAACACAAGTTTGTTCATTATTATCTTGACAGCCTTCATATTGCTCTAAAGTTGTAATTATTTTATTTTTCATACGAAATGCCTTCGTATAAGTAACATTAAATGCTAAATATCCGCTAACTACAACTAAAAAGACTACAATCATAGAAATATTTACAATACCACCAAAAGCATCACGCATGAATTATCACCACCTATTTACCAAAACTAATTAAATAATCATCAACAATTATAAATCCGATCGGCTTCCAACCTTGGCCTTCCTTTTCATCTTTACCACCAGCATTAATATTATCCCATTGTTTAGCAACTGAATTCTTAATTGTTGGCCAAAAAGCCCAAAAGAATGCAATAACTGCTGATATTGCTATCAATGTAATAACTGTTAAATTTAATTCACCTGTTGCTGCTTTCATTAAAACAACACATCCTTTCTCTATTATTTATACAATATTATTATACCAAAATATTTAAAATTAACAATACTTTTTAATCTTATTTACACAACTTATACACTAAACATCATCATCATAGAAATTAAAATTATAAGCATAACTCCAACACCTGTAACAACAAGCATTATCATAGTTTGACTTTCCATATGATTAAGTCTTTCTTTATATTTTGTTTCCCTAGCTTTATTTTGTAAATTAGATACACTTCTAGAAAACATCATCAATCTCTCTTGCTTTTTCTCTTGTGAACCAAGTCCCAATCTATATAAAAGTCTCATCATTCGCATAGAATCTCTAACTGGATAAGTATTAGCAAATTCCATATATGGATCAATTGAAGCATCACCTGAATTAATTTCATCTATAAGCTTTCTAAGACCCGGTTTAAATATCTCAGGAGCATCATCTAATGATTTACCAAGAGCGACAGGAACCGTATAATGTTGAATCAAAATTTCCAAACTCTTCAAATAGTATGGAAGCATAACATCTATTTCATGTAAATGTGCCTTATAATAACTTTTTAATTGAAAATATGAAGATTTAAATACCAAAGCCCCAATCAAAATTGATAAAACAATATTTATCAATGAAAGATTTGTAAGAAAGATGAATAAAAATGCAATACCAGCAATAAATCCATACATTACTCTTGATCTAAATAATTTATCAGGATCAGCATTATCACCATATTTAGCATAAACTAAAAATGAATAATCATCTTCTCTTAGAAGTTCAAAATATTTCTCATTATCTGCAATAAATTTATCTTTATCTATTGTATTATTATATATTAATACAAATACGATAATTGCACTTGCTATAAACACCGCCATTATTCAGCACCTACATTCTCATTATAATATTTTTCACCCTTAAGTAAAAAGTAAGAATTTATTATTAAAACACCATGCAATAGAAATTGTATATACCATCGCTGTAATAAATTTAAATAAGTCTCAGTACCAAGTAAGTATTGAACCAACATAACCATTAAATATAACATTACACCAAAGTATAAAAATTGTTTATGGAATGTTTGTCTTTCAATTCTATCTCTATAAACACTTTCAACAAGCATATCTATATCAAGTTGCATATTATCAAGTGAATCCATAGAATTTTGAGCACCCTCTTTTGTTATTTGTAAAAATAATTGATGCATATTTTTAACTATAAAATATGGATATAATTGACTCATATAAGTAAGAGACTCATCAATTGTACCATTTTGATAAGATAAATCTATCATATGTTGAACATCACTTTTTACAGGATCTTCAAGTATACCAGAATTAACAACACCCTCTAATGCCTTTACAAAAGATTGTGTAGTAGCAAATTCCATAATAGTATTAGAAGTATATGTCTGTATTTGTTCAAAAATAAATTCACTATAAACTCTTTTACATCTTAAATAAGCAAGATATGGTACAACCATTAAAACAGCAGCCATATAGATAAGAGATATCAAAATATTATAAAAATACATATAAGTAACAACAGCAGTAAAAACTTCCATAACAGTAACTTGAATCATATATTGTCTTGGAGTATATTCCTGACCAAGTTCCTTAGTTTTTTCTCTTACCATTTTAAAAGAATATGGTGCAAATTTATCATAAGCTGTCTGCACTTGCTCAGTAATAAATTTACCTACATTTTGACCCTTATAATTTCTATAAAGCATTATTCCAGAAAAAAGTAAAATCAAAAATATTAACTCAAATATATACATTTTCTACTTCACCCCTTTTCTATGAATTCTGTGTACCTAAATTACCAATATTTTGATTATTAATAATTGGAATATTAACATTAGGTACAACATTTTGATTAGTAGAAACCTGATTATTTAAACTAGGTTGCACTACTTGTTGAGTATTTTGTACTTGTCCAATTTGTGGTTTTATAGGTGTACTACTTAAATTAGCATTATTATTAGAAATAGCATTCTGAGTAACTGATGGATTAATAACTGCATTAGTAACTGGTACAGTATTAACTACTCTAGGTGTTTGTAAATTCTGACTAACTTGACTATTATTCAAATTATTATTAACCGAAGGATTAACTAAACCAGTAGTCAAATTATTAGGAGTAGGATTAGCTGTACTTGTAACTGGTACTTGTTGATTTACTACATTAGGTCTTACAGGATTACTTACAGTCTGATTAACTTGATTGTTAACTTGGTTATTAACCTGACTCTGTGTATTAACCTGATTATTAGAAATAGTATCTCCTACATTACTAGCATTATCTGTTTTTGTATTACCAGTATTATCCGTAGTAGTATTTTCATCACTATCACTATCAGTATTTTTTTCTATTGGAATATCATTACCCAAAACAGTCTTTTCTATAGTTTGTTCAGAATTATATTCAAAGGGATCATCCTCTATTTTAGAAGTAATATCACTAATATCAATATTTTGATTAGCTAAATACTCTATCAAATGAGGACTAGGTTTATGCATAACAGGCTCTTTTCCAAATAATTTTTGATATATAGTCTTACTTTGAGGTTTATTGTTTTCATCAACATAGAATTCAACAACTTCATCAACTTCACGATGAAATTTTCCTCTTTCCTTACTATAATAAGCCTTTATATGTACACCCAATTGAATATATCTATATATTGTAGTTAAGAATTGATTAACATCCAAATCAGTCTCCATCAAACTATAAAGACGATAAGGAATAGCAGAAGCCTTATCTGCATGAATTGTTGACAAAATATTATGTCCAGAAGAAATAGAGTTACGAACAGCAGAAACAGCCTCTGCACTACGTACTTCTGAAAGTAAAATCCATTTAGGATTCTGTCTCATACAAGTAACCAAAACATCAGTATAACTAGCAACATTATTAGTCTTCATAGCAACAATATCTCTTTGTGGAAATATTTTATCCAAATGCAATTCCAAAGTATCTTCAATTGTAATAATCTTTTCATTAGTTTTAGTATGACTAGCTAAGTACTTAACAAACTCAGTTTTACCAGAACCAGTTTCACCACAAACTATTATATTACAATGTCCTTCAACACATTTAATAAGTGTATCATGAATATCTCTTGTAAAATAATCATCTTTTAAAAGTTTTTCTTTTTCAAGTCGAATTTTAGCTGGAGTTTTACGAATAACCATAGCAATACCATTAGTAGCAATAGATTGATGCACAAAGTTAAGACGTAACTCAGCTGATTCAGCATCCAAAAATGGCTTAGCATTATTAAAAGTTGTACCCATTACATTAGAACATTGAAAAGCAAGCTTTTCAATAAATTCTGGTGTAACACCTTCTATTTCAACTCTTAAAGAACCTTGTGTTAAAGAACGAATCCATATTTGACCATTATTATCAAATGAAATATCTGTTATATCATCATTATCTAAAACTGCCCTTAAAGGTCCAAAATCTAATTTATCAAAAATACTCTCATTCATTTAACACAACTCCTTAATTATTCTTTTTACCCTTTATTTTAACTATTCTCCATTCCAAACAGTAACTTTATTAATCCAATCACGTAATTGTGTACTAGATATTTCCAAATCACCAGGATTATCTTTTAGACTTTCATTAGTTGGAACTGGAATAAGTGTAGAATCATATGTTCTTAAATAACTTGCTTTCTTAAGCAAAATATAATAATCTTCTGGAACAGCAAACACTATCATAGCTGGTGTTCTTTGTTCATCTAAATTTGAAAATACAGCTTGTCCAGAAGAATCCTTAACAGCTAAAACTTTTACATTTTCAATAAACTTACCTAACATAATTTTATCAGCATCAGCTGTTAATGCTTCATTATCAGCAATCTTATTTACTGCTTTTAAATAAATATCAATATAATTACCAGGATATATTGAATTACCATATGTAGATTCAGAATCAACTGGCATATTATAAAGTACATATCCTTTTGGATAATCAAGTATAATATTAGCAGGTAACTGTTCTTTTTCTACAACATTTCTTGAATAGAATAAACTACCCTCAGGAATAACTGTATCAGCATTAGAATATTTATCTATAACAGCTCCTTGATTAGTAATAACACCACCCTTTAACATTGCTGGTGGTACCTCCATTGTTCCCACCATGCTCTCAGTAATTTGTGTACCAGGTGCAATAGTCTCAGTAGCATATGGCACACTAATTGGATTAATAGCAGCTTTTACACGTGAATTATATGAAAAATATAAAACAGCAACAGCAACTATTACACCAAGTACAGTAACAGTATTTTTGTTTTGAAAAAATCTTTTAATTCCATTATTTAAATTTCCCATTTTATCCCTTCTTTCTATATTTATTTACCTTTAACCATTTTAGTACCTACAGTACTTTTAGTATTTTTTAACTCATCAGTTAAAAATTTGTTTGTAGTATAATTATCTTCTAAAATAGCATCAATCGATGTAGAAATCTTAGCGGCCTCCCCTTTTATAGCAACTGCTGTATTAGAATCAATCGTTACAGTAACCTTTGGTGGAACCTCATTCATTCCATAAAAGCTAACTTTATATTCACGTGTATTATCTACAGAATCGGCAAATCTGCAAAGAAAACTCTCTGCAAATTTTTCCTTATCCATTCTAAGTAAACCATTCTGTCTATAATATGTAGTATCTACAGCATCAACCATTGCTGCCTCAGTTGTCTCTTTTAATAAATAATAATCTAATTCACTACCAGTTGAATAATTAGAAAGTACATTTATCATAACTAAAGATATTATACCTAGTAATATTATACCAACTGTTAACATTGCTTTATTCATAACTTTACCTCCTAATTATTAATAATTATTATTTTTTCCTAATATATTGTCTGCTCGACTAGCATTACCATTACTTATAAGTTGAGATACTAAACTACTAGTATAATATTTTATAGTATTATTAGCACTTGTAGTTATACAAGTGGTAGTTTTCTGACCATCCTTATCATAACAATCAAAATCAGTATAATTACTTTTAAGTGTTGAATATTTTTTTATTTTAGCTAATGTCTCTTTAGATAAATTAAATTCATAATCAAGATTTGTATCTTTTCCATTAGCAATTTTTTCAATTACTGTTGCTGGACTTGTCTCATAACCATCACCTAACTTGCCAGCAGTAGCATCGTTAGTCCAGTTAAATCCTGCAGCTCTATTTGGAAAAAGTGCCTTTTTATCAACAACCCTAAATGAATAATTATCAATTAAAGTAGATGTATTTGGATCATCACCACCATCACCATTACATTCATTTTTACTAGAGTTATTACTACTAGAACTAAGTGAATTATTATTTATAGCATAGAAGCAAGATATATCAAAGTACCATCCAAAATATCCAAAATCTTTAGCACTAGCCGTTATATTCCATGTATCAGGATCTGCACTAATACTTCCACCATTAGCTGCATTAACATAAGCTTTCCACCATTTTTTATTAACACTAGCAATATTTAATGGTAAACAGTAATTTTTATCTTTTTTTACATATCCTATAGTATCCTTATCAGGTTTTGTATATTGAATAGAACCATTTTTTACATCTAACCAACTGTCCGGAGTACTCCATTCAGTCATATACATATCATTTTTTCCAGTACCTTTTTTATAACATCCATCATTATCAGTAACAATTTTTTGTCCATTAAATTCACCTTCCGAAGAAGTTGAATTTTCTTTTTCAAACTGAACAAATTCTTTTGATTGTGATGATTTACTTTCACACTTTGTGGTGTTATTAGAAGTAGTAGATGTATTAAAAGTCTTAGTATCTATTTTTATAGTATAACTAGATTGACTAGTACTACATTTAACAGTTGCACTACAAGAATTAAGTGCATCCGTTATTGTTTTATAATTTTCTGCTGCATCATCTCTAGCCTGTTGTGGATTTAAATATTGATTTTTACCAGAACAACCAACCCATGTACACTCATCGTTACATTCACTACCACCATAATCAGCTCTTAAAAAACCTTTATCATTAAAATATGATTCATTACCATAATAATGAGTATGATATCCTGATAATCTATACCATCTTCCTATTTTACTTCCAGTCCATAATATAGAATCCCCACTTCTATAATAACAACCATCAGTATCTGTACATTTATTAGAAGAATTCATTTTTTGAACATCAGCCATAAAGTATCCATTCATTCCTACTATTCCAGAATCACCATAAACTTTTTTATAACATTTATCACTGCATATTCTAGAGTATTTACCACCATCACACTGTTTTATACAACTATCATATTCATCACTCGGACCAGCTTGTCTAAGTATTTGATTATTATGTTCACATTCAGGAGCAGGAGTACAATAAGTTGGATTAAGTTCAGGAATTTTAGCTTCATTAACCTTAGCATCACATTTAACATAACTTGTAACCTTTACACTATATTCAAAACATAACCCAGCCATAGAAGCTACCGGAGGACCATACTCAACTTTAACAGCTTCCTCACAAGTAGTAGTACATAAATCACTTAAATTAAAAGTTTTTTCAACAGTGTTACCAGGATAATAATTATAAATAAGATGATAAGGAGTATCTTCTTCTCCGTTATTACTATCTACCTTAGCTTTTTTATAAAAATAATCAACATTTGAATAATATTCATTTTTACTATAATAAGTAGTATTATTAGCAACTTGTTTGGTACTATAATTACACTTTAATTCCTTATTTGCATGTTTTTTTCTACCTACTTTTTTAAATGGTGTATTATTTCCTTGGGCATTAGCCTTATTTTTTATTGTTTCAAATTCACCTAAATCAAAAGATGAAGGAATAGGTGTTGCATTATTAACTTTGCTAATTAACGCTTGTAATTCTTGGTTACGTTTATTTACAGTATCAGCACTGACTGCAGGCTGACTTTCCAAAGAAGCCCCAAAAGATATAGAAGCAGAAATTACATATTGTGCTTCATTGTCTGTATTAGGAATAACTTTCCAATCTTTATTACAAGAAGATTTATAAAAACAATAACCAAATGTAGAGGATTCAACCAATTTTGCTTCTACTTCAACAACATCCAAACCATTTTCATTAGTAGGATCAATATTAATTGTAACACTATCACCTTTTGTCATTTTTTTAGAAGGTAAAGAAGAATCTTTTAGTGTCCCTTTAACAACAGATGTAATCTTAAATTTATCATCATTATTACTACCAGATTTACCAACCAACTTTATTGTATAATTATAAGCACTATTTCTAGTAATTTCTAATTTATATCTATTTTTCATTTTTGCCACTGTACAATTTTTATTTATATTATTGACATATTCATCCCTTGTTGAACATTTACTCTTAGCATAAACATCAAATCCATTTGTTAATAAACAAATAAACATAAAAATAGCAACCCCATATATTCCTACTTTAAGCTTCTTCATCTTCTACATCACCTTTCAACATTTTTTCAATCTTTTTATAATTGTTATTTTTACTAACTTTATAATTATAAAGTTTTTTATCATTTTTAACCATCTTTGCATTAACAATGAATTCTTTTTGATCATCAGCACCATACATCCTAGTACAAGTAATCAAAGAAATTATATTATCACTATCGTTCACTTTAACATTAAAGTCATAAATACTATTCTTTCTAACTTTATCAATATATTTTTTCATATTCTTTTTTGAATAATTACCATAAGTATATAGATCTAAATTCTCTTGATAATCAAAATTTACTGAAAATATTTGATATATATAATCTTTACCATCTACTGTATATTGAATATATTTATTATCTTTAATAAAGTCATAATAAACAAATGCCATTAAATCATCAAATCTAGAAAATTGTTTTAAACCAACGTCAGGCTCTCTTGATAAATTTAAAATATTATGTCCCATTATATTTACCTTATTATAAAGCTTTTCACTATTTATTTCATTCCATAAATAATTTTTCTTATCAACAGTCAAATTATATTTATTATCTTTTTCTATTTTATCATCATCATATCCAATTATAGGTGTATCTATATTAGTTCCCTGAATTCTTAACCAACCAATTGTTTTATAATAAATACTATTATCTTTTTTCTTTTCCTCTTTTATTTTATCTACTCTACTATCGATACTATATATTTCCTTAACAGAAATTTTTATATAAAGCATATAAAGAAGGAAAATTATTAAAAGAAAAGCAATTACTATTAACAAAATCAGTCGAATATTAATTTTTCTCTTTAATTTTTCCACTTAGATATACCTCCACTTCTTAAAACATAATCTATCTAGATATTATATATGGATTATTTATTGTTCCTTTTCCTCTAACAATAGTAACATCTTTATTCATATAACCAACTAATCTAACTCCAAAAGTTTCATATTCAAAACCATCTTCATTAGTAACGACACCAATATCAGTAACAGCAGAAACAATACTTTTATTTTTAGATGAGTTAATCAACCAATATGATTGCATTTCTTTATTACTCTGTCCATATACAAATGCACTGAACATTTCATACATATTAGGAGCAGAAACTTTTACATTATATTTCTTAGTACTAGTCTCACCACCATAAGTAACTTTATCTTTATATATAGGAACACTTATTTCTTTTTTAACAAAATAATCAAGATCAATAAACTCTCCTACCTTATTTTTTATATAATATCCTAAATTACCTTTTTCATTTGGATTATAAATATTATCATTTTCATAATAAGTAGTAATAGATTCACCATTATCTTTTATATTATCATCACTTATAACCTTTGTTGTACCATCTTTTGAAACATCTATTATTCTAAATAAATATCCTGAATATTTTAAATATTCTCCAGTATATCTAGTATTTAATAAATCTTTAGTAGCTCCTACTTTAACATCCCCAAGTGTATAAGGTTTATCATAAGTACCATTACCACCTTTAAGTAGGGTATCACCTTTAATAGTAAGAATAGGCCTTACTCCATAATTTTCATCTACATTATATTTCATATAATTATTGTCACTATATTCACCAAAGAAAATATTTCTAGTAAGATATGCTTCTTTATCATTATTTTTATTAGCAGTCCATGACATAGTCTTTGGCCTCATAAAACTATCATTATCTACTAAACTCTTATTTATATCAACAATTGATGGAATATATACTTTTTTATTTTTAGTATAAGAACTACATTTTAAAACACCTGTATCATTATCACTAACATTCATATTACAATATTTATTATCAACAATTAATTTTTTAGAATTATCAGTTAAATGATTATAGAAATAATCAAGCCATTTATCTATTCCACTATAATTAACATTACTAATATCTTGATCAGCTACTATTTTAACACCTGTATCATCAGCACTAACAATTCTAAATAACATATTAGAAAAATAAATATAATTATTAGGATCAACACCTGTATATACCATACTACCATTAGTAGCATTTTTTACTGTATTTTTAATTTTTTCAACAACTTTAACAGTTCTAACTTTAATAGTTTTATTACTCAAACTATCAAATACCGTATAGGTAACTTTATAAGTACCAACTTTTTTAGTATTTACATCACCAGAATCAATTTCTACTTTACTAACATCTATTTTACCATCAGTATTATCAACAACGCTCTTAACCCCAAGTTCCTTATACTTAGAACCTTTATCAATAGTAATAACATCATCACCATTTAAAGTAATTGTAGGTCCTTTATGATCACCAATAGAAGATAAAACACCACATTTTAAATATGTATAATATTTATATTCACCTTCCACTTTCTTAACTTTTATAAAACTTTCTGTAACAGAACAAGCATTTTTAGTAAAAGGTACATAAAAATCATCCTCTAAAAAAGATTTAGAATATAAATCTTTTAAATAAATAGTCTTAACTCTAGTACCAGTAGGAAGTTCACTACTATTAACCTCAAAGTATCTCTTACCAGCATTAAGCATCTTTTTTTCATTAGACTTAAATTTTGCTACAGGGTTTATAATTAAAAACCAAACAACTAATATAACAATAACTATAACAACAATAAATTTTACTTTCTTAATTATTTCTTCCTTTTTCATATTCTTCTCCTATTTAATTTTATATACATATCTTTTATTTCTAATAGTATAAGAAATATTAATTTCTTTTGCATTTAAAACCTCTAAAGGAACTTTAATATATAAATAATTACCCTTATACTTCTCATTAATAGCATCAACTACACTTATACTCTTAACATTACCCTTATCATCTATATAACTAATTTTACCATATTTAACCGAAAAGTCAATGAATTCTTTACCCTGAAAATCATCAGAAATAAAGCTAATTTTAAGTATTTTAGATGAAGAATCAATAGCTATTTTCTCACTAGTTGTGTAGCATCCAGAGAAATTTGTACAATCCTGAACTGAATAAGTAAAACTATCACCAATATCAACACTATCAAAAGTAACACTCTTAGTACTTTTTCCTAATGAAAACTTCTCTTCTTCTCCAATTGATTTAACCTTCATATCCACTATTTTAGATAAATCCTCTACATCAATTTTAATCTTTCTTAAATAAGGTTTATTATCTAACTCCTGATAATATAAAACAAATTTATTTTTATCTAGTTTTTTATCTACCTTATAAACCATTATTAAATTAACTTCTTCTCCATTTTTTAACTCTTTTTTATCAAGTGTCTTACCAATATCACTAAATTCTTTTCCATAAGTATTAAAAGTATAACTATAATTATTAACACCATTCATAACATGAAATCTATTAAAATTAACCTCTCTCATCGCAACATTATTCTTAATATTTAAATCAATAATTAAAAAACTACTACTCTTAGAAATAACATTACCAGAATAATTTTTATCTGTATAATAAGCCTTATTAATCTTTATTGTATAACCACTAGAATTAATATAATCTCCTTGTTTATAACTTTTATGTAAAACAAAGAAATATCTATATGAAGAAAATAAAATACAAACTACTAATACACTAATAATAATATTTATAATAAATTTATGTTCTGCATAAACATATCCAATATTTCTAATCAATTTTTTATAGCTTCTCTTAAAACTATTTTTATCTATATCAATATTTAATTCAAACTCATCTAAATCATTAGAATCAAGCTCTAAATATTCCTCATCCATCTTAAAATTAAATTTATTTAAATCAACACCAAGTATTCTAATTAATAAAATTATAAATGTAGGTATTTGTAATAAAATAGAAATAAGTAATAAATCAGATACAGATCTAATACCAACACTACTACCACCATCATAACTTGAAAAAATACCCCTACTAATAAAACAAAATATAATAGTTATTAAATACCCTAATAATGGTACTAAATAAAGTTTCCAAGGCTTTTTCTTTTTTCTAAGTAAAAGTATTATTACTAAAAATAAAAACATAGCAAGAAGAAGTCCTATTATTAATAAAAAACTTAAATACTTACTAATTGGTTCATTATATGAATCATAACTACCAAGCATAATAACTTCTCTAACAAAACTTCTAGCAGTTGATACTTTAAATAATATATAACCTGCAAGTACAAATAAAAATATATGAATCTTTTTAAAGTTTTTAATTAAAAAAGCATATGGTTTCCTAATAATCACAATTACCACCCCTATTCTCTATAATAGAGTATAACCTATTTTTATAATTTTTAAAAGATTATAAAAACAAAAAAAGTTGAAAATTCAACTTTCTTATACTCCAGTATTAGGAGCTTTTATATAATCACTCTTTTTATATTTAAAAACTAATCTAATAGATAAAGGATACTCATCAAATAAATCAGTATAATAATAATCATTAATACCAACTTTTATTTTTTTACTACTACTATCAAAAGATGAAATATCATCTAAATCAATTGACTTATCTTTCTTCATATAAGAAGAAACACTATAATTATCACTTTCAAATTGATCTATTTCTTGTTTTTCATCTAAAACATAAAATAGTTTATTATAAAAGTAATTATATGCAACTAAATTTATATTATTATTTTTCTCTTTATATGTAGAAATTTCTCCATTAAACATCTCTTTTATAGTAGAATACGTAAAATTATTTAAATCAGTCTCCTTCAAATTATATTTATTATTATAATAATTTAAATAATACTTGTCTATTTCATTAATAGAATAACCAATCTTTTTAAGCTTTTTATCTAAATACTCATCACTTAAATATTTCTCTTTATATGAATCATTATATAAACTTTCAATTGCATCATTATATACTCTATTAACACTAAACTTATCATATATAATTTTACCATCAAAACCAGTACCAATTCTATTATAATTATTACTATCACTATACTTAGAAAAATCATCAGTTACTACCAAAAAGCTTCCATCTACATAAGAATAATCATAGTTAGAATTATTTACTATATTTATATTAATAAAAACTTCTTCTCCAGGAATTAACTTCTTATAATTGCTTATCCCATCAATAACAGAAGAATTAATATTTATAAAATCAGAATCATAATTATCTGGTATTACTATATTTAAATCAAATCCAACAATATAACCATTATCATATACAGGATTAACCTCCTCAGAAATTAAATCACTCATATCACTAACTTCTACTATAGGTGTACTAAATCTATTAAGCGCTAAACAATTATAAATTGTACAAGAAACACCTATCAATAATAATACTAATAACTTTTTCATATTTCACCAATCCTTTTTGCATTAACTAATAAATAAGTATTATAAGAATCATAATTACAAGTCTGTAAAGTAATCATATTACTAACATCATCAATAGAAACATCAGTATCATATAAAGAACTATTATAAGAATTTAAAACATATCTATAAAACTCAAAATTATTATAATTAATTCTAGTATGATAATTACTATCATTAGGTACAATATTAATAGAAAACACTAAATACTTATATTTTTTATTACCAAGAGTTAAATATATATATTTATTATTATTAAAAAAATTTCTATCCTTAAATTTCTCTAAATCTTTAAATAATGCCTTATTACTATTTTTAGAATTATGTCCATATATTAATAATTTTTTATCATCTACTTTATTTCTAGAATCTAAAAAAATACTACCATATACATCATAATCACCAGTATATGAATGATTTAAATAATACGAATTATTACATCCCTTAACAACATAATTATTTATATTAGTTCCTGGTATATAAATTTTTCCAATAATATCTTTATATAATAAATTATTATAAGAAAATCTCTCATCACTATAACAATCTATATAACTAAAAAATAAAAATATTATAAAAAAAATAAAGATAGCTTTTTTCATACATATAACTCCTATATGTACAATATAAACTATCTTTATAATATATTTTGTCGTATTTTATAAATTTATTTAATTTCTGTAATTTCTACTTCATAACTTCCATTAGGACTTTCTACTGTTACAATATCACCAACACTATGATCAAATAAAGCTTGTGCTATTGGACTTTCATTAGAAATTTTACTTTCAAATGGATCAGCTTCTTGAGAACCAACTATTTTATATTCATCCTCTTCATCATCATCAACATATTTTATTGAAACTGTATTACCAATACTAACTTTATCAGTAGAAACATCTGTAATAATAGAAACATTCTCTAACATTTTTTCAAGTTGTTGAATTCTACCCTCTATTTGTGCTTGTTCATTACGAGCAGCATCATACTCAGCATTCTCTGATAAGTCTCCCAAGCTTCTAGCTTCCTTAATAGCTTGAATATTTTCTGGTCTCCTAACATTTATTAAATCATTTAATTCTTGTTTTATTTCATCTAAACCCTCTTGAGTTAAATATACTGTATTTTTATTTTTCATGATTTCACCTCATTTATTATAATCAAGTCCCTAGGACTAACTTTCAGAAGTATAACATACTTTTTTATATTTTACAACCAAAATATGAATTATTTGCCTATAACATAATTTTTTATTTTAGGATTTTCCTTTTTTTCATAAATAAAGTTAAACTCTTCTTCTCTTTCAATATTAGCAATTATTTTATCTATATCTTCTTGATTTATTTTATCTAAATTATTTGCCTTAAAAGGTTCTTCATAAGAAGAAATAAATTCCTTAGTTTTATCTTTAACACCTGCTAAAGCATTAGGATATTTTTTGATATTATCAAGTTTTTCTTTATTAATTTCAATACATTCTGCTTTTTTCAATTCCTTAACTTTTCTGTTTTCTTTTATATAATCTTTTAAACAGTAAACAAAAGTTGGTATACCAGCACAAAGTAAAACTGCAGCTGATAAATTTTCCTTATTAAAAAGACAATAAGAAGCTGCTACTGATGAAGCAAAAGCAAGACCAGAAGTTATTAAAGACACATTTCTACTAAGTACAAATCTGTGTTTATTTTTAATGGCCTCTTCTATTTGGCTTTGCATCTTTATATCCAAATTTTTTATATTAAAAGATGTAGCAGGAATACCTTCAAAATAAGTAGACTTTTTACCGTCATCAGCAAATTTTACTAATAAATTCCCATCTTCTTCATCTTTTTTGTAACTTAAAACATAATTTTTTTCATCTTTTTCTAATCTATAATCTCTCAATTATTACACCTCTTTCAAAAGTAGCCATATTATAGCACTTTTTACTTATTTTTGCAATACTTTTCTATCTCATGTAAAAACAAATCATCAGTCATACCAGCAATAAAATCAATTACCTTTCTTTTATTATTAGTATTATTTATATATCTATCATTTTGTTTACTTAAAAATATTTTATATATCAAACTATTTTTATTATCACTTTCTATATCTTCTAAATAAATATCATATATCTTTCTCATTCCAATTCTATAATAATCAATCTCCTCTTTTGTTAAACTCTTATTATAAATATTTTCATAATTAAACTTCTTAAGAGCAAATAAAGCTTTATAAACATCATTACTCATCATAATATAATCTTTATCCATACTGTTTTCTATAATATCTAGTATTATAGTATTAACAATATCTTTATTATTATTACCCAAAACTTGAACTATATCTTCAGGTAAATCACATCTTTTAAAAAGCCCTAAGTTAATAGCATCTTCAATATCTCTTCCAATGTATCCAATTATATCACTAATTCTTACAACACATCCCTCAAGCGTCATAGGGGAATATTTACTAAAACTATTCTTATCTTTATAACTTTCATAATACTCTCTTAAAACCTCATCTTTATCTTTTTCCATTGGTATATATTTATTTGATAGCATCTCACCATTATGACACATTATTCCATCTAATGTCTGAATACAAAGGTCAAGTCCATAACCATTATTTTCAACTTCCATATAATATCTTACTCCTTGAATATTATGCATAAAATTTTCATTTAATTCAGAAATTGAAATTTCATTAAGTAAAGCTTCTCCAGTATGACCAATAGGAGTATGTCCAATATCATGTCCAAGTGCAATAGCCTCTATTAAATCACAATTAAGCTTCAATGCTCTACCAATAGTTCTAGCAATTTTACTAACAAGTTGTACATGAATAATTCTTTTTGATATATGATCATTTTCTCTAAAAGAATAAACCTGTGTCTTATCAGCATATCTTGTATAACTTAAAGAATGAATTATTCTATCTATATCATGAAAAAAAGATGGTCTAATATCTTCTTCAAATCCTATTAACCTAATAGCATCACTACTCTTAGTAGCGTACTTTGATAAATAATTTTCATTTAATAAAAAATTGTCCTTTGCCTTTTCTAAATTAGTCATAATAATTACCTCTTATCTATTTTTTTATTTATTAATCTAAACATAGAATATTCACCTATTTCAAAATGAGCATCTACATATAAATAATATATATCATCCGGATGTCTCGCAACTAAAATCTCACCTTTAGAAGAATCATATAGCTTAGAAACATCAAAAATCATACTATCACCATTAGGTGTAAAAACTTCAACAGTATCACCAACTTCAAAATAATTTCTCTCATAAAATTTAAGTAATTTTGTCCTTTTATCATAAGATATTACTTGTCCCAAATAATCTTGATTAGACACTTCAACCCTACCAGTATAATATTGATCAGTATAATCTGCTTCCTTCATAAAATAATGAGTAGAATTCTCCCTATTAGATACACGAAGTAAAGTATCATTTGCATACTTCATAAATTCATCAGTTAAACTACCATCATAATACTTATCAATAATTTTACGATATGTACCTATAACCGTCGCTAAATAATAAAGACTTCTCATTCTTCCTTCAACCTTTAAACTAACGACACCAATATCAATTAAATCAGGAATATATTTTGCCATATTCATATCCTTTGTTGCCATAGTAAATTCTTTATTATCACCATTTATAAAAGAAAATCTACATACTTGTGCACAACCACCACGATTAGCATCTCTATTAGTAACATAATTTGATAAAGCGCATCTTCCACTAAAACATGTACACATCGCACCATGAATAAACACCTCAATATCAACACCAGTTTTCTCTATAATATCTTTTATTTCCACTTTTGATAATTCTCTAGCCAAAACAACTCTTTTTACTCCCTGTTCCTTAAAATAATTTACTGCCTCATAATTTGTAGTAGAATTTTGTGTTGATAGGTGAACCTCAACATTAGGATAATTATCAACTATATGAGAAATAATAAAAGGATCACTAACAATAAAAGCATCAATTCCTGCCTCTACAACATCTTTAATATAAGAAAAAACATCTTCCATATCTTCATTATGAAAAACAATATTAAGTGTCAAATAAACTTTTTTATTAAGCTTATGAGCAAATTCGCAACCCATTCTTATCTCATCAATACTAAAATTAGTAGCATTTGCACGCAACCCAAATTTCTTTCCACCAATATATACAGCATCTGCTCCATATAAAAGAGTAACTTTTAGTCTTTCTAAATCCCCTGCCGGAGATAATAATTCTATTTTTCTCATTTACTTCACCTTATAAATAGTCTTCTTAAAAAAGAAGCCTGTATTTCCAATTCCCTTATATTTTGAAACATAACTATCTAAAGTACAAGAAGATAATAAATACTTTCTTGTATCTTCTATTATCTCTAAAAAATTATCTATTCCATATTCCCTAAATATTATATAGGAAACATTATTATCATATAAATCTTTAATAACAGAAGTACCATTTAAAATATCATCCAATATAAATCCCGTACCAGAATCTTCTTCAATAACCCTATATTTACTCTTAGTAACTTTCTCTACTATATCAAGACTTTTAGATGAACTATTAATTAAACTATCATGATAATAATTACTAACAAGATGTCTTTTACTATAACTAACATTTGGTAGAGAAAAAACTTCTACCATTACATTAATCTTAGAAAGTCTATTAATATCAAGAATCTCATCAAGGGTAATCTCTTTAGATAATAAAGCGTATTTACAACCGTTATTATAATAGTAATCACATGTTTTAAAGTTTGTAACCATATGAGTTTGACTCCATATTAAATTAAGATTATCTAAGTGCATTTTTTTCTTTAACTCAACAAGTGCCACATCATAAAAAAAGACTCCTGCTACTCTTATTTCATTTAAAAGTAATAAAACCTCTTTTAATTTATCTAACTCATTATTAAATATATTTTTATCTATTTTAACAAATATTTCTAACTTAGGAAATTTTAAACTTATATTTCTAATTTCATCTATTTCATATGATACTTGATTTAATAAAGAAAAATCTTTAAGTCCCAAAATAACACCATCTACAAAATCACTATACTTATCTATATTTTTATCTATCTGTTCAACTATTAATTTCATAAACTCTCCTTCTTAGTGCTATTATATAATAAGTACTTAAAAAAAGAAAGTTTTATCTAAAATGAAAAAATATAGTCAAAAACTATATTTTTTCACCCAGTTATATAAAATAAAAAATCAAAATCACTATAAAACTCATAATCATTATATATAGAATCAATACTAAATTCTTTATATGCATAAAGTCTACCATCTTGTATAAAATATGAAACATCATCAATCATATTAGAAATACCTCTAAGCTCTAAAAAACAATTATAATTACATTCTCTACTTTCTATATATCCCTGTTTTACCTCACTATTATAAAAACTTTTAAACTTATTATTAAGCTTATTAACAACATCCTTATTATTTATCTCATATAAAGATAAAATATCTTTATTATTCATAACCTCAAATGTTTTTAAATTTATATTATAAGTTTTAAATTTAATAGCATCAACATCTCCACTATAATCTATCATCTTTAAAGCTAAAGATAAAAACTTACCAGTAACAGAATATTGATAACCTATTATATTATTAGAATCTTTATTTAAAAAATCCTCTGATAAATTAATAATTTCTTTATTTACTTTTTTTATATTGTCATTATTAACATTTATATAAGGAACATTAACTTCTTGTTGACTATTAGGAATCTTATTATATATAGTATAAACTATTTCTTTTGAAGAATTTATTTTAATACTTTTAAATTCATCTTTATTTTTACTATAAAAAGCATAAAAAATTATTAATACTATAAAAAAAATCATAATAAGAACTGGAATATATTTAGAAACTCCCATATTATTAAAATTATCTATTACATTAGAAAAACTTTTTCTACCATTACTATTATTATATTCATAATCATCTATATCTTTATTTTTTTTATTATTACCAAGTATCATATTTTTAAACTCCCTTTACTCGAAGTATAGCTTTTACTGCTTGATATTTATATGTTGATTGTTTTATAACTCCCCATTTATCATCAGCAGCATGTACAATCTCTTTACCATTACCAGTAAGAATAGCAATATGACCATTATATAAAACTAAGTCTCCTGCCTGTATATTACTAGGATCAACTCTTGTAAACATACTAGAATTAATATCATAAGAAGAAGTTGCTCTTGGTAATCCTGTAATACCATTGTGTTTAAACACACCTTGAACAAAACCACTACAATCAGTAGGACTATAAGGCTTTTCACCATTCCAATTACCGCCATACAAATATTTATTACCTACAAAACTCTCAGCATAACTAACTATAGCCCTACCTTTTTCTGTACCTTTTGCTGAAGATGATTTATTTTTATTTCTCTTACTAGATGATATATTACTATTCTTAGTAGTATCCAAACCATCATAAGAAACATATTTAAAGGCTGTACTCTTTATAAGAGCATTAGATGTTTTTGCTTTTTGCCAACAAGCAGAAACTTGAAATGTTTTAGAAACTATACCAGATGACGAAATAACAGTTAAAACAATATTTACAAAAGTTGGTATAAAAAAACATATACCTGCAGCCATAAATTTATTTATTAAACTCTTTACTCCATCTTTAGCATCAGGACTAGCAACTAACTTAGTAAATTGAACAGTTGCCATAACAATTAAAAGAATTGGTACAATTATTTGTAAAAGCTCTAATATTTTTCTCAAAATATCAAGAATATTAGCTAAACCATAATCACTACAACAATTCCCCAAATCATTACTACAATCTAGTATTTGAAAATAATTAATCATACTTACACCCTATTTCTTACAGCTAACAGAAATACCATCACCAATATCTAAAAATTCTGTATCATACTTAACATTATCTTTTAAAAATTCAATATAAGCTTTTATTTTTCTAACAATACCACGTACATTTCTACTCTTTATTTCTTTTTCATCCTTATCAACTAACCCATGAAATTTTATATTATCAGTAATTATATAACCAGAAGAAACTAAATTTCTCTCAAATTTTTCAAAGAATTTAATATTCTGTGCCTTAGCAGCATCAATAAAAATCATATCAAATTCTCCATCAATTTTAACATTTAATGCATCGTTATAAATTAAAGTAATCCTATCCTCTAAATTCAATTCTTTAATATTTTTTAAAGCTTCTAAATATCTTTTCTCATCTCTTTCAATAGTTGTAATTTTAACAGAAGGACTAGAAAGTGCCATCATAATAGAAGAGTACCCAATAGCAGTACCAATTTCTAATACATTTCTAATATCTTTCTTAATAATAAAATTTGTTAAAAATTGAATACCAGAATCCATCATAATAGGTACATTGTTTTCCTTGGCATATTCCTTAATTTTTTTTACATTAGAAAAATTATCTACCATATCCAGTCACCTTTCTTCTTAATTTCATTAACTTTCTTATCATGTTCTACATTAGTTTTTGTATAATATATATCACCATTTTTATCAGCAACAAAAAATAAATAATCATTATCAGTCGGATTAACACTAGCCTCTATACTAGATAAACTAGGATTACAAATTGGTCCAACTGGAAGTTTTCCACCCATATTACCCGCTCTTGTATTATAAGGATTAATTGTTGCAAATTGAGCTGATGTTAAATCACTAGTCATAGGATATTGAAGTGCATAATAAGTAGTAACATCACTACCCATATTCATTCCTTTAGCAAGTCTGTTATTAAAAACACCAACTATCATTTTTCTAGATTTTGTATTAGTACCCTCTAACTCAACAATTGATGCCATAGTCATAATAGAATGAATATCATCTATCTTATTTTTATAAGTACTAAGTTTTTTATCAGTTTCATCCAACATAGCCTTAATTATATCTTTAACACTAACATTCTTATTTTTAAACTCATATGTATCAGGTGATAAATATCCCTCTAATGGATAATATATATTGCTATTTAATATATCATCAGTCAAAAACCAATAAGAATTAATAACTTCACTTAAATAAGTTTTATCATTTATAACATCTATAACATCATCATAAGTATTATTAGTAGCATTAGCAATAGCTAACGCATAATCAGTAACTCTACTTCCCTCTTTAAAAGTAATCTTAACAGCATCAGGATTATAATTATTACCACTACTTAAAGTATCTATAATCTTTTGCATAGACATAGATTTATTTAATTTATATGTAGATGCCTTTAATGAAGTATGTCCATCTAATTTAATTACTAAAGTAAATAAAACTCTACTTCTAATTAAATTCTTCTCTTTTAAAATTCTACTAACTCCATTAACACCTACACCACTAGGTATAACTATTTCTACATCATTTTTATTTTTATAATCCATAGGTCTTGTTAAAAACATATAAAAAAAGGCTAGAAATATTAAAAAGCTACCTAAAAAAACAAGAATAATTAAAAGTGGCTTAGGTTTTCTTTTAACTACTACCATCTAATCCCTCCAGAAAAAATAAAGAGCTATTGCTCATTATTTGTATTATCAGCTTTTTTTCTAACTTCCTCTTGTAAAGTATCTAAAATTGTCTCTATAACTTTCCATTCCTTATCAGTTGTAATAGCCTCTAACTTACTATTAGGATCTTTTGGATCATAAATAGATGCATAAACCTCTATATTACCATCAGTATCCTTTGTATTATCAGTATATACTATATAACTCTTTCCTGTTTCTTCACTATCAAAAGTAAATAAAACATCATATTTAACCTCTACTCCCTTATCATCTATTAATGTAAATGTATTATTTTTCATTATTCTATCTCCTATCTAAAAACGATTGTAATATTATAGTAGCAGCAACACTATCAACTACCTTTTTACGCTTCTTACGAGAAACATCTCCCATAATTAACATATCAGTAGCACTTTTAGTAGAAAGCCTCTCATCCTGCAAAAAAACAGGAATATCTAAAACAAGTTCAAGTTCTTTCTTAAATTTCAAACTAACTTCACCCTTAGGTCCTATAGTATTATTCATATTTTTAGGAAACCCAAGTACTATAGCATCAATTTTCATCTCAAGAACTATATCTTTAACAATACCTATTAATTTATCATACTCCTCATTATGCCTTATTGTTTTATAACTAGACGCAATTAACCCAGTAGGATCACTAATCGCAATACCAAGAGTACGACTACCTAAATCAAGTCCTAAATATCTCATTTTTTACTTTGAAATTCCTCTAATAATATCTCAACTATCTTAGCTCTATCAACTTCTTGAATTTTACTTCTTGCATCCTTATAATTAGAAATATATCCAGGATCACCACTAATTAAATAACCAACTATTTGATTAGACGGATTATAACCTCTTTCTTCCAAAGCTTCCCATACTTCTTTTAAAATTGCCTTAACTAGCGCAGTATCAATATCACTAACACTAAATAAACTAGTAGTATTATTTGACATATTATCACCTCACTATAATATAACCATCTTAATTTTAACAAATATTTCTATCAATTACAACTTTTATCTATATACAAATGCCATATAAATAATAAATATTAAAAATATAGCTGATATAATAAATCCATTTATTCTCTCAAAAGTACTACTTTTATCTTTAACACCAACTGCAATTGATATTAAACTACCTCCAATTAAACCACCTATATGAGCAAAATTATCTATTCCACTAGATAAAAAACCAATACAAAGATTAAGTAAAATTAAAGGTATAATTTGACTTTTAACTACATTACCTAAATAGACCCTATAATGATATCCAAAATAAACTAAAGCACCCATTAATCCGAAGATAGCACCACTCGCCCCAATAGATGGATAACTACTAAAAATCATAGAAAATATTGATCCACAAATACCACTAAATAAATAAATTATTAAATATTTAAATTTACCCATAAAATTTTCAACCTGAGAACCAATAACAAACAAAGCATAACAGTTAAACAATAAATGTAAAATACTGCCATGTAAAAATATACCAGTTAAAATTCTATAATATTGACCACTCCTAATTAAAGAAGCATCAACACAAAAATTATTTATTAAACTATTATACTCCCCAAATAACAAAGGTATAATGAATAAAATAACATTAATCGCAATTAAAATATAAGTAATCATAGGAAAATCACTCTTAAAAATAGAATTAATTCTATTCGCATCACGTCTATTATGTTCATTTATATCATTAGTAATCTTAGAAAATAATTCAAATCCCTCTTCACTATATTTAAGTTTACTAGATAAATCAGGAAAAACTTTCTTCAAAATATTATTTTTCTTAAAGTCATCCTCTTTATCTATCTTTATACATAAATTACCCTTTTCATTAGAAAAATCATAAGAAACATTATCTCCCATATCTAAAAATATACTTAAAGTATTCATACTAAAAGAAAGAGTTTTTTTCTTAATTTTCTTAACTATCCTATTAGTTTTAAAAACATCAAAATTAAATTGTTCATCATTATGTATATAATTAGAAACTATTCTAACTACTTTATAATCCTCATCTAAATTTTCAAGCCATATTTCATTTTCTACTCCCTGCAATATTATAGGATTATAATTTTTATCTATAATAAAATAATGAAGTAATTTCATAGTCATTACATTCTTTTCATCAAGTAAAATTTCTGTATTCATAAAATTCCTCCTAAAAATACTAATAATATTATAACGCAAAACATAAAATAAAAAAAGAGGTGTTATATATGCTAAAAAAAACATTTACTTTTCTACTTATTTTACTTCCTTGGTTTTTATCATCACTGCTACCAATTGACTATAATTATTATAAAACAATAAATTTACCATTTTTCGCTCCAAGTAATATGTTTTATATTATAGCTTGGACCATAACTTATATATCTATATCAATAAGTATATATCAAATATTAAAAGAAAATGGATTAAAAAAAATAAATAAATCATACAAAATAACTCTTTTAATTAATTACCTAGCAAATCAATCCTTCCAATTAGTATTTTTTATCATAAAAAATAACTTTTTAGGATTTATATCATGTATTATAACTTTTTTATCTACCCTATTTTTAACTGAAGAAACCAATAACATAAGAAAAAAGAGTACTAAATTCTTGTACCCTTATATATTATTATCTTTATTTGCAACTATTCTATCACTATCAATATATTTATTAAATTTATAGCTAACTATATATTTTTAGCATATTCTTTTACAATAGCTAAAGCTTTATTTAACTCATCTTCAAGTCTAGAAAAATTATCATTTACAAAAGAACTATCTCCTTCTTTACTCTTTAACTCATGTTCATATGCAACATCAGCAAAATCCATAAGACCCAAGTATTTAGCATCACTTTTCATAGAATGAACTAATATTGCATAATTTTTCATATCATTTTGTTCTTTATAACCTTTTAATTCAACAAACTTATCATCAACTTCACTTAAATAATCTTTTAAAGTGTCATTATACATTTCAATATCACCAAGTAGGCTAAGTGCATTATCCATATCTACTCCATGATCTCTTAAAAACTTCTCACCATCATTTGCATCATCTGTACTGTTATTAACTTCAGGAAGATTATTATCTTCACTTTTCTTTTCATCACTAATAGATTTTTTTATATCATCTAACTTAACCTCCGTAGTAGGAGATTTGTCAAGTACTTCATTTAATACTTGAATCATTTTTTCTTTTTCAATAGGTTTAGCTAAATAACCATTAAATCCTTCACTCAAATATTTGCTCTTCATACCAGTAATAGCATTAGCAGTTAAAATTACAACCGGTGTATTAAAACCAGCAATCTCTTTTAGTTTATGAAGTGTTTCTACTCCACTCATCTTAGGCATCATGTCATCAAGTAAAATAACATCAAATTTTTCTCCTGCACTAATTTTTTCTAAACACAAAAATCCACTATCAACACATACGATATTACGAGCATTATACTTTTCTAATAATTTAGTTGCAACCTTTAAATTCAACTTATTATCATCAACTAATAATATTCTATCATCACTCAAGTCAAGTGTAGTTCTTGTCTTTTTCTTTTTCTCTAATGCAGTTGCATTTTCTATTTTTTGATTCAATACAACCGTAAACTTACTACCTTCACCATAAACAGTATGAACAAATATTTTACCACCCATTAATTCAATTAACTGTTTAGTAATAGCAAGACCAAGTCCAGTACCTTCAATCGTAGTATTACGATCTTCATCAAGTCTTTGGAATTTAGTAAATAACTTATCAACATCTTCCTTCTTTACACCACGACCAGAATCCTCTACAGAAATAATTAATTTACACGTATCAGGACCATTAATACAATTAACCTCATATCTTACATATCCAGTATCAGTATATTTTGCAGCATTAGAAAGTAAATTAGTAACAATCTTTTTAATATTCGCATGATCACCATACAAGGCATCAGGTAAATCAGGTGCTATAAAGACATCAAAATCAAGTCCCTTTTCATCAATTCTTGGTTTAACTAATTTTGATAAATTTAAAAAAGTACTTCTAGCATTATAAGTAGTATTAACTATTTCAAGTCTTCCAGCTTCTATTTTAGATATGTCTAAGATTCCATTTACTATCTCAAGCAATGTCTTAGAAGCACTAACAATATCCTTAGCATTATCTTTAGCTTCATCTAACGTATTAGACTGCTCTATACAATCACTAAATCCTACAATAGCATTTAAAGGTGTCCTAATTTCATGTGACATACTAGATAAAAAATCAGTTTTAGCATGGTTTGCCTTATCAGCCTGACTCTTCGCAATCTCTAACTGTTCAATCATTTTTATATCAGGATTCTCAATAGTAAAATACATCAAAAATGTTATAAAAGATTCCAAAGAAGTTACCAATAATATCTGTGGATTAATTGCTTGAATTGATAATATCAAAGGAAACATAATTAAATAAACTATTAAAGGAACACATTTTATCTTCTTTATTTTCTTAAAATTAGTAACCGTTAAGAAAAGACATATAAATATGTATATCCCACCAACAATATAAGAAAAAGTAGCACTTAAACCATAAGAATAAATTTCAATTCCATTATTAAAATAATTAAGTGGTAAAAGAAATATTATAAGACCAAATATAATAAACAAACCTAAAAATGTTTTCAATATATTTTCCTGTTTTTCTAAGACATTATTTTCACCCTTACAACAAATTGATATAGTATAAACAGTAAATAAACTAACCCAAAATAATAAGTACAATAAATAAAATCTAGTTACAACAAAATTTAAAATAGGAAACTTATCCATATTCATAATAGTAAATATACTAGCAACATCAAGTACTAATCCAACTAAATTAGATACAAGCATATTTACATAAATTTTATTTTCAAAAGATGTTAATCTTTCTTTAGAAAAATAAACTACTATTAACATTACTATATAAAAGAAACTAGATATTTGAAAATATATACTGTTAAAAATCATATTACAACACCTCTATTTTTACTACAATCAATTATAGCATAAAAAAACTAATTATCAAATTAATAATTAGCTATTTTAAATTTTTATATACTAACTTTTTTATATCATCTCTTAAAGTATAATTAGCATCACTTAAATTTTCACCTTCCAAGACATTAAATGGTTCTCCAAATCTTACCATTAAATCATCACTATGTTTTTGATATTTACCTGTTACAGCAAAAGGAACTATTTTAGCATTAGTTTTTTGTGCCATTGCCACTGCTCCATATTTAAATGGCAACAAAATTGAATCAGAATATTCATAATCACTAATGACACCATTTTTATTAAGTTTTAATAATGAAGTTTTTGCTGATAAAATATAATTTCTATACTCTTCTTTACTTATTCTATTATCTTTATATAATTCATCTAATAATCTAATTTGTGATGCCAAAGTATCTTTAGGAACTAAACTTTTAAATTCATCAAAACTTATATTTTTATAATCTTCTTTATTAAAATTATACATTTCTAATAATTTTTCTTCCTTTAAACCATTTCTAGTTCCCTCAGGAAACAACCCAACAGCATCACCATTTTCTAAGTAATTAATAGCCTCTTCAAATGACTTATTACTATCACCATATCTATCAACACAAATTGCACCAGTTAGCTTAAAAAGTGGTCCAAGCTTACCATCAAAATATTCTTTCTTTGCCATCCAATGACTAGTTCTTTTTGTAGATACTATAACAGGAAATTGATCTAAAACATGTAAATGATTACCACATAAAAGAATAGGTCCATCCTTAGGAATATTTTCCTCTCCTATAATTGTAGGATTATAATAATTTTTAAACAATGGAGTTCCAACAACTCTACCAATCTGATATCCAATATCTCTCATAAAAACTATCTCCTTTTAACATTCACTTTACTATCATTAGCCTTTTTTTCCAAAGCTTTATAATCAACCTTACCAACACTTGTAGTAAGTAATTCATTTACTTGTTCAAATTTAAATGGTTGATGATGTAAATCAAGATTTTTTCTACATGACTTTTCTAATTCATGAATTAAATCATCACTTAATTCCTCACCATCTTTTAAAACAACATAAGCCTCAGGTACCTTAATATCTTTATATGGATGATTAATAGGAACAACAGCACATTGTTCAACTTTTTCATTACTTTCTATTACTTTTTCTATTCTTGGAGGATATATATTAAAGCCACCAGAAACATACATTCTTGTTAAACGATCAATATAATATAATAATCCATCTTCAGTAATATAACCCAAATCACCTGTATGATACCATAATTTGCCATCATCATGAACTTTAAGAACATTAGCAGTTTCCTCAGGATTATTTAAATAACCTTTCATAACAGTAGGACCAGAAATACAAAATTCTCCTTCTTCATTATAATCAACTTCCTCTGTTGTACCAGGTTTTACAACTTTAAAATCATTATATATAAGAGGAATACCAACACTAGATATTTCATTACAGTTATCATCTGATAAAGTAGTACCTGCTACACATTCAGTAGAACCATAACCCTTTTTTAATTTATAATAACAATTATGTTGTTCAAAGAACTTATTAATTTCCTCTTCTAAGTTATCTTTCATATTTTCTCCGCCAGAAACAATATATCTCATAAATGATAAATCCATATTTTGTATATTTTTATCTCTCATTAATGCCTTCCATAATTTAGGAACTCCAAAAATATGATTAGGTCTATATTTTTCTATTAAATTATGAAAATCTTTAGAATTAAATTTTGGAACTAAAATTGTAGTTATACCATAAGATAAAGGCATATGAACAGAACTACACAAACCAAAGCCATGAAACACCGGCATAATAGTTAACATTGTATCACCAGGGCCAAAATGTTTAGCAGTTGCTTTTTGTTGAAATACCATTCTATTAACATTATTATTTGTAAGTTCTACTCCCTTAGGAAATCCTGATGTACCACCAGTATACATAACAACAGCAGTATCTTCACCAGATACATTAATATTATCTAGCTTATTAATAGATTTTCCTAAATTAACAAAACTATCAACAGGCTCATATAAAGAATTTTTATAATCTATTTTTTTGCCATATTTAGCCTTATATCCAAGTTTCATAGCAAACGGCATAGAATCACCAGCAGAAACAACTACTACAGATTCAAGTTTTGTATCATTTATAACTGGATTAACTTCATCATAAATATTATCTATCATAACGAGTAACTTAGAATTAACTTCATTAATAGCCTCTTTTATTTCATTACCACTTTTTAATGGATGAACCATATTAGCAACAGCACCAATTTTATTTAATGCATAAACCATATAAACAGCTTCCGGAACATTAGGTAAACACAAAGTAACAGCATCACCTTTTTTTACTCCCTTAGCAGTAAATGCCCTAGCATACTTATCTATTTTTTCAAACATTTCAGCATAAGTTGTTTTTTTACCAAAATAATTAAGTGCAATGTTTTTAGAAAATTTTGAAGTATTTTCTCTTAAGTAATCATAGATACTACAATTAGGTAAATTCAAATCTCTACACTCATAAGGATAATATTTTAACCAAGGTCTATCTATTGAAGACTTACCAGATCTTACAGTAATTAATTGTTCATCTCTTTTTTTTGCCTCATCCTTTAAAATATCCAACTCAAATTCTTTTATCTTAGAATAAGCTTCTCCTAAATAAGAAATTCTTTTAACATTAGAACTATTAGTAAAAGAATGTTTTTCATTATACTTTGTATTCATACAAATAACTTTTGTAATCTTACTTAAATCTTCTATATTAGATACATTATCTTCAATCATTATAGAGATATTATTATCCCTTATAGCAGATTTTTTATCAGAAGAACAATAAATAATCTTATCATAATCAATTTTATTATGCTTCAACCATTCCTCAACTGTATAACGCATTATTTTTCCTATCTTAGAATCCTGATCAGTAAACTTTCTTGATGTAATTATGTATATTTCATCATCATTACTTTTAGCTAATTTTGAAAGTAAATCAGCACCCTTACGAGTTTTACCAAAAATACAATACTTCATAAAATTCTTATTCCAAAAAGCATCTTCTTCCTTACTAGAACATTCAAACATATCTTTTACATCTAGTTTATCAACATTTGTAGCATCTCGTCCAAAAAATTTTCTTCCTTGTTCTAATTGAAATTTATGAATATCTGTTAATGTTCCATCTATATCTACACCAATTCTCATATAATCCCCCTTTAATGGTGCATATAATACACCATTTTAACGAAAAAGTCAATAGTTACACATCATTTTGTATACCAATAAGTTACTGTCTAACTACAACAAATAACACCATAATTATAATTCTATAAAAAAAAGAAGTAAACCCATTTTACATAAGTTTACTTTCTATTTAATCTTATTATGTTTCTTTTCAAAATAAGTATCTAACAAATTAGAAATATCGCCAACACCAGCTGATTTTAATTCACTAGCATTTAAAAATCCATCATCAACAGTAAAATCATACGCAATATCAATAAAATAATCATTTATTTCATCTGCAAATTCATATAATTTTATCCTTTGATTATCACTTATTTCTTTTGGAAACATAAAAAATCCTGTTTTACCATATTTAGAAACATCAGTTGTAGTATTAAAAAACAAAATATTATTATCAAATAATGTTAAATAATATCCAACAGCATCAGGAGTATGTCTTTCATTTAATTGATTCAAAAGTTTATTATCACTATACTTTTCTTTTATATAATTAAGTAAACATATAATATGTAAATCATCATTTTTCCTTGAACCAATTTTTTCTATACCATTATCCTTATCATTAATAATTGCTAATTTATAATCATCCATATTTATCCCTCACTTCTAAGTTCATTAAGCTTATCCATAAATTCTTCAGGAGGATCAACCTCAAAATATAACCTTTTACCACTTCTAGGATGTAAAAAACTAATACTTTTAGAATGTAACATCTGACCAAATTCACTTGCCTTACCAAAACCATATAAAGGGTCATTAACTACTGGATGTCCAATATATGAAAGATGTACTCTTATTTGGTGAGTTCTACCAGTTTCCAAAACACATTCAATTAAAGTATTATTTTTAAAAGTTTCTAATACCCTAAAATTAGTAACAGCACGTTTTGCATTAACATCAGTAACAGCCATCTTTTGTCTATTATTAATATCTCTACCTATTGGAGCATCTATTGTACCAGTATCATGATTAATAACACCAGAAACAATTGCCAAATAATGTCTTTCCACTTCCTTATTTGCTATCATAGTAGCTAATTTATCATGAGTATAATCATTTTTTGCCACCAACATAACTCCACTAGTATCCTTATCTAATCTGTGAACTATACCAGGTCTAATTTTATCTTTATTACTTAAATTAAATCTATATAAAAGTGCATTAACCAAAGTACCAGTATAATGTCCAGGAGCAGGATGTACTACCATACCACTTTTTTTATTAATTACAAGTAAATCATCATCTTCATATAAAACATCAACAAAAATATTTTCTGCCTTAACATCTATTTCAAAATTAAGATCATCATTAACTAAAATCATATCCCCATTTTTTACCTTATAATTAGAACTAACTTTGTTATCATTAACTAATACTTGCCCATCCTTTATTAACCTCTGTACCTTACTACGAGAAATATTTAAATAATCAGCCAAATAACTATCTATTCTTTTACTCTCTATATCAACAACTTCTATCATAATATCACGTCCTACAATTATAATAACATAAATAAACCATATTAAAAATCAAAAAACTATTTTACTAGTTTTTTTACATACTTATTATTTATAATTCTATCAATAGTATCCTTATTCATAAAATCAATATCAAAAGATCCCATATTATAACTATCCTCATCATTATAACTATTCGTAAATTCTTCAAAGTCTCTTTCATCATTATATTTTATTGTAACATTTTTTTGTTCATGTTTTTTAATCTTTAACTCTTCACCATCAAGTCTATAAATATAACTAACTTGATCAAAATTATAATAAGTATCAATTTCTTTACTATTATCATCACATAAACTACTAACTAAAGATTTAAAAAATATTTCATCATGACTAATAAAAATATTTGCCATAAAATCATCATAAAAAACATCTAATATAATTTTTTCGTCATCATACCTATGTAATTCATAGTAACTTACCTTATCAATATTAAATAACTGCATATATTTATCTATCAATTCATCATCTACTTCATTATTTTTAATATTAGATAATTTTCGCTTTTCTTGTTTTAACATATTATTAATATTTTTTATTTTTAATTTTAAATCTCTTTTAGCCTGTTTTAATCTATTAATCTCTTCTCTTATATTTTCACATCTTCTATCAACCAACATATAACCACCCCAATAAAATCGTTATATATTATAACATAATAGATTAAAATTGTAAATATCTAACTACCCTTTTCAAACAAGAGTGAAATTACTAATATAATAGAACCAACAGTAATTCCAATGTCTGCTACATTAAATATAGGAGCACTATATCCAAATAGATTAAATGATAAATAATCTATAACAGATCCATAAAAAATCCTGTCAACTAAATTTCCAATTATTCCACCTATAATAAAACCAATTGATAAAATCTTTAATTTAGAAAAATTAATTTCTTTTTTTATATATCTATCTAACACATATAATGAAATAAAACTAATAATTATAAGAATAAAAGTCCACCCTGCAAAAATAGAAAAAGCAGCTCCCTTATTTTCAACATAATATATAGAAAAGAATTTAGGAATAATTTTTATTTCTTCAAATAATTTCATATTAGACTTAATACATACTTTAATAAATTGATCTATCATAAGTAAAATACACGCTATACTATATATCTTCTCTTTATTTTTCATCATCATCAAATCCCTTTAAATATTCTATTTTAGAAGCAACTATTTGTATTTGATCAAGTCTTTTTTCTACCTTACCAACTACTTTTAATAAATCACCAGGTTTTATATCACTAAATAATTTATATACTCTTGGAAACAAAGTATATTCCAAAGTAGCTGTTGAATCACTTCCTGTAACAAATGCCATTTCTTCACCCTTTTTAGTTTTTATAACCTTTATCTTATCAACAAGTATTAAAGTACTAACTATCCTAGAAAAATATTTAGAAACATCTCTAAGTAATATAGAATCACTGTTATCTTTAATATAAAAAGTAGTAGGATGATTAGATAAATAAAAACCAAACACTTCCTTTTCCATCTCTAATAAATATAATTTGTCATATTCTTCTCTAATTATAATATCTGGTCTCATAACTAAAGAAGGATCTATATCCTTAGTAAGTTCTGCATAATTAAATAAACTATCTAAATTATAAATAAGTGTTGCTCTATTATAATTAAAAATATCAAATACTGAAGCTTTTATTAATGTTTCCAAATTCTTCTTTCCAACACCTGCAATAAAAAGTCTACTAAAAGCATCATATATATCTACAAATTCACCCTTAATTCTTTCCTCTATTATTTTATTAGCAACTACACTACCAATAGACTTAATATTAGAAAAAGGATAAATTATTTTACCTCCATTAACAATATATCCAGAACTACTTAAATTAATATTTGGCTTAACTACTTCTATTTTATTAGATTTAGCCTCCATTATATATTCATGTGACTTTACTTCACTTCCAATAACATTAGTAAGTAAATTAGCAAAAAAGAAACTTCTATAATGACATTTCAAATAAGCCATTTTATAAGCAATTAATGAATAAGCAACTGAATGACTTCTGTTAAATCCGTATCCTGCAAAATTAAGTATCAAATCAAATATCTTTTTAGAAAGCTCATAACTATGTCCTAACTTCTGACTTTTACTTATAAACTTATCTTCTTCACCTTTTAATAAATCAACTTTTTTCTTACTCATAGCACGTCTCAAAATATCAGCTTCACCTAATGAATATCCTGCAAAAACTCTTGCTACCTGCATTATTTGTTCCTGATATATTAAAATTCCATAAGTATTTTTCAAAATTGGCTCAAGAGATTTATCCAAATACGTAATTTTCTCTTCATTGTGTTTTCTCTTAATGTATGAGTCTATATTAATAGCCGGACCAGGTCTAAAAAGAGCAATAGCAGCAAAGATATCTTCAAAAGTATTAGGACGTAAATTTCTTAAAAAGTTTCTCATTCCAGCAGATTCAAATTGAAATATTCCACTAGTATTAGCCGTAGTAAATATATTCAAAGTATCACTATCATCAAGTGGAATATCATTAAAATTAATAACTTCACCTGTAGATAATTTTATATCATTAATAATATTATCAATAATAGTCAAATTTTTAAGTCCTAAAAAATCCATTTTTAAAAGGCCAAGTTCTTCCAAATATTCCATAGAATAACTAGTTAAATACATTCCTTCACTAACAGTAAGTGGAACAACCTCATCAAGATTAACTTGACACATAACAATACCAGCAGCATGAGAAGAAGTATGCCTAGGAAAGCCTTCAAACTTTAGTGCTATATTATATAATTTTGTAAGTGTAATATCACTATCTATTCTAGCTTTAAATCCTAAATTATTATTATAAAAATCTTTTAATTTACTTTTAGTAAAACCAGGAACAAATTTATTTAAACCATCAATCTTATAACTGGGAATATTTAAAACTCTACCAACATCTCTTAATACCTGTTTTACACCCATAGTACCAAAAGTAACAATACCAGCAACCCTTTTCTTACCATACTTATTTACAACATAATCTATCACTAAATCCCTTTTATTATCAGGAAAATCAGTATCAATATCAGGCATAGTTTTTCTCTCAGGATTTAAAAATCTTTCAAATAATAAATCATATTTAATAGGATCTATATCTGTAATTCCCAAAGAATATGCTACTATCGAACCAGCTGCACTACCCCTACCAGGACCTACTAATATTTTATTTTTCTTAGCAAATTTAATAAAATCATAAACTACTAAAAAATAATTAGAAAAACCCATCTCATCTATTACTTTTAGTTCATAACTAAGTCTTTTTTTATAAACATCTAAAACATTACCATTACATCTTTTATTTAATCCTGCTTTACATAATTCAAACAAATATTTACTAGGATCACTAACATCATATATAGGAAGTAAAATTTTTGCCTTAGGAAATTCTAAATGACACATATCACTTATCTTAATAGTATTTAATATTCCAACATTATCTGTATAATCAAAAACATTTCTAATATTTAATTCATGACCCTCTATATCATAAGAAACATCATCACTTATAGTTTTACCATCTCTAATTTTATATAAATAAGATAAATACATACCATCATCTAAATTGTAATATAAACCCTCTCTTAAAAAAACTACATTACCAGTTATCTGAATAGCATCTTTTTCCATTGATTTATTAGAATATCCCAAATATAAATCATCATATATATTAGATAAATAATCATATTTATTAACGTATTTAAAAGGTAATAAACAAATAACCTCATTCTTATATTTTTCAATATCTTCAAAAGTAACTACTCTTTCATTTTGTATAGTAGAAAGTTTTATTAATGATTTATATCCATCATAATCTTTAGCAAGCAATATAATAGAAAAATCATCACATAATATATGCAAACCTATTATTGGTTCTATATTCTTAGACTTACATTTTTTTATAAATTCCATTGCACCATACATATTAGTATCAGTAAGTGCAATCTTAGGAAGATTATTATCAACAGCATAAGATATAATATCATCAATTTTTAACATACTAGAAAGTAATGAATAATTACTCTTATTAAATAATGGTATATACATAAATAACCCTCCTTTTGTAATATTTTAACATAAAAATCAATTGATATGAACGCTTTTATTTGACTTTATATTTTTTTTATGATAAAGTTATTAAGCAGAAAGAGAAACCGAAGGAGGGATATTATGGCAATCAATGTATCAAATAGAGTTGGTAACGTTAAAAATAAAAGATCTCATGCTTTAAACGCTACTAAAAAAAGACAAAATTTAAACTTACAAGTTGTAAGACTTGAAGATGGTACTAAAGTAAGAATTTCTACTAAAGAAAAAAGAACTTTATTAAAAGGTCAAAAAGCTGCTTAATTGCAGCTTTTTTTATACAAAAAAAGTACTACTGTGATATGAACCAAGTTTCTTATGTCCAAGAAACAAGGCCAATTCACTACTATAGTACTTTTTATTTACAGTTATATCCCATATTACTTAAACTATTTTTAATGTTATTAAAACTATCTCCCTTTTTATAGATAACTCTAAAGAAATCATTTGCATTATATTGATCACTTAAACTATTAGAATTAAATGTAGTAAAATCAACTACTAACTTAACAGTATAATTATTTACTATATTAACATTAGTAGCATCATTTTTCATACTCTTATATAAAGTATATCCAGTAATTGGAGTAATTATTAAAGGATCTACCATACTATTAATATCAATCATAACTTTAGGTGTTTCAACTAAACTTGGATTAGTAGATGCTATATTTAAAGTTTTCTCATAATTTGAAAGTCCATTTTTATCAAATTTAAAGTTATAAGTAGTAGTGTTAGTAAGCAAATTAACAGAATCAGTATCAGCTTTCATACAAGTAAGACCATCAGATATATTAACAACCTCTGTATTCTCTCTTAATTTACTATCAGAAGAAATATTATTATCTTTTTTTACCATAGAATAAACACTAGGATAAATTACTCCTGTAAAAATTGCAAATAAACCTATAATTGCAATTATAATTGCTGGTTTTTTACTAGTCTTCTTTTCAAACTTAGCAATATCTTCAACTTCATTAAAATTAAGGACTAATGTCTTTGTTAACTCCAAATCTTTACTCTTGTTTTTATGTTTCATCATGTTACCACCTCTACTAATATAAATCAATTATACTAATTTTTATATTAAATAGCAAACAAAAAAGAGCTATTTCTAGCTATTTTTTATTTTTTGCATCAAATTTTTTTCTTTCTTCAGTATTAAGTATCATTTTTCTTAAACGAATAAAATTAGGTGTAACTTCTACAAGTTCATCAGAATTAATATAATCAAGTGCATATTCCAAAGAAATTGGTCTAGGTCTTTTTAAAACTACAGTATGATCAGATCCAGAAGCACGTACATTAGTTAAGTTTTTACCCTTAACAACATTTACAGCTAAATCATTATCACGATTACATTCTCCAACTATCATGCCTTCATAAACTTCAGTACCAGGTTCAATAAACATAACACCACGATCTTCTAAGTTACCAATAGAATATGCTGTTGAACTTCCATTTTCCATAGAAACTAAAACACCAAGTTTTCTTTCACCAACTACAACATTCTCATATGGTAAATACTCTTTAAAAGTATGACTCATAATTCCATAGCCCTTAGTTAAAGTCATAAAATCAGTAGAAAAGCCAATTAATCCACGAGATGGAATTGTATATAAAAGTCTTGTTTGACCTTCCATATTAGTCATATTTTCCATTTTTGCACCACGAAGTCCTAATTGCTCTATAACTGAACCAACTGATTCATCTGGTACATCTATTTGTAATTCCTCATAAGGTTCATATTTAACACCATCAATTTCCTTTATAATAACCTTAGGTTTAGAAACTTCTAATTCAAATCCCTCACGACGCATATTTTCAATTAAAATACTCAAATGAAGTTCACCTCTACCACTAACTATAAATGATTCATTAGTAAATGGTTCAACTTTTAAACTTACATCTCTTTGTGTCTCTCTTGTTAAACGTTCTTCTATTTTACGAGCAGTAACTATTTTACCATCTCTTCCTACAAAAGGAGATGAGTTAGTACCAAAAGTCATTTGTAAAGTAGGTTCATCAATATGAAGTTTTGGTAATGGTAAAATATTATTAACATCACAAATTGTCTCACCTACAGATATATCAGCAAGACCTGCTACTGCTACTATATCTCCAGCTTCTGCTTCTTCTATTTCAACTCTTTTGTATCCATAGAAACCAAATAATTTTTGAATTCTAAATTGTTTAGTAGTACCATCTAGTCTACAGCAAGTAACCATTTCT
>CAJMSU010000003.1 GCA_905216155.1 uncultured bacterium | reverse complement strand
AATCCTAATAATATAAATAATAATCCTAATAATATAAATAATGTTAATCCTACTAATTTAAATACTAATGCTCAAGTTAGTAATCAAAGTATACAATCAAATATTAATAATAATTCTATAAATAATAAAAATATACAATCAAATACTAATAACATTTTAGGTAAAAATCCTAATAGTTCAAATGAACAAATCTCTTCTCCGTTTACAAAACCAAAAAAAGAGAAAAAAAAGTCACACAGTTTTATAATATTTTTATTATTTATTATAATTTTAGGACTTGTATTTTATATTTATAAAGATTATCAAAAAGATATAGCTACAAAATGTAGCCCTTTAGTATCAAGTGATAATAGTTTAAGAAAACTTGACCTAAATAGTAATATTGTAAAAGATTTATATAGCAAAGTCTCTACTAATATAAGAGAAGATGTTGCTGATAATGAGTTAGATGATAGTATGAAATTATATCTTGCCTATAGACAAATTCCAAATAACAAAATATATGATTCTAACTGTAATTTATTTAATAATACTGCAATGAATTCATATATATGTGAAGAAAATCTTGAATTTTCACCTAAAGCATTTAAAGAAGAAACTTTGCAACTTGAATATAAAAAATTATTCGGTGAAGATCAAGAATTTGTAAATGGTAATATACAGCTTGGTAATAGTTGCATTGGAGGATATCAATATATAAGTGAACGTGGCGAATATGTAGAAGGATATTGTAAAGAAGTAGCAACTACTAGCTATAGTGTAAATAAAACTCTAACAGATGCTTATGTACAAGGTGATACAATTACTCTTAAAGAAAAAGTTAGATATTATAGTAGTGAACAAGTACCAGAAGAGTTAAAAAATGGTGTTTATGTGTATACATTTAAATTAGATAATAACTATAATTATGTTTATATATCAAAAACTATGGAATAGGATGTGAAATTATGCAAATAGAAAGAGTAGTAACTGGTGTATTAGATGAAAATTGTTATATATTGAAAAAAAATAATACATGTTTAGTAATTGATCCTGGAGATCAGTATAATAAAATAAAAGATGCAATAGGAGATTTAAAAGTATTGGGAGTCCTAATTACTCATTCACACTTTGATCATATTGGTGCTCTTAGAAATTTTCTAACAAAAAGAAGTATCAAAATTTTTAAACGAAGCAATTTAGAAGAAAAAGAATATACAATAGGAGATTTTAAATTTAAAGTTATATATACTCCTGGACATTCAAAGGATTCTGTAACCTTCTACTTTGAAGATGAAAAAGTTATGTTTGTAGGAGATTTTATATTTAAAGAAAGTATAGGTAGAGTTGATTTACCGGGTGGTAATCAAAAAGATATGGACTTATCAATAGAAAAAATTAAAAAATACCCAGCCGATATTATAATTTATCCTGGGCATTATGATGAATCTACTCTAGGCTTTGAAAAAGAGAATAATATTTATTTAAAATAATTCTCTTTTTTCTATTTTATGGTAGAATAAATTTTACCAAAAGGAGGTAACTATGCATAAATCTTATGTATTTTTAGATGATCACTTTATAGTAATAGATGAATATGGAGATATATGTAAAAAAGTTCCATATAGAGATGATATAGATAATCTGTTAGTTGTAGAAAATAAAATAGAACTAATAAAAAATAGGATAGACGAAATTATTTATACCGGTAATTTAAATAAGCCTGTTATATCTAATAGATTATTTACTAAAAGAAAAAAACAATGTGCTGGTGAGAAAGAAGAATTGCAATTCTTAAAAAAAGAATTATTAAAAAATAATAAGAAATTAGAAAAGCTAAATAGAATTATACCTAATAAGGATATTGATTGTAGAAACTATTATAAAGATCATAGCCTTATTAGTTTTGAAGTTCACAATTTCAATAAAGATCATACATTAGATAGAAAAAGAAAGTTATATTATGAATTAGGATATAACAAAGACAAATATTTAAAAATGAAAAACATATCTTTAGTAAAAAAATTAAAAAAAGATGGCTTTAATGATTCTGAAATAGAAACCTTTCAAAATGAATTACAAAAAGTTAAAAAAATTTCTAGATAAATACCTATTTATATGATACAATCTATATGTATGATAGAGGTGTAGTTATGTATATAGATTTAGTTGTATTAATTATTTTAATGGTTGTAGTTGTTATGTTTTTTAAGAGATTTTCATCTTTTGTATTTTTTATGGCCATAGTTGATATTTTACTTAGGATATTAACATTTATTAAAAATAATATTGGTCTACCTGATGTTAGTGCTTTGATAGGAAAATATATACCAACTAGTATATTTGGAATAATAGATAAGTATACAGATAGTACATTTAATATAATCTTAAAATGGGCATTTGTTATAATAATGTGCATATTCTTGTATTATACAATTAAAATTTTTATAAAGAAGAAAAAAATTTAAATAAGTATTAAGATTTGACAATTTAGTTCAAATCTTTTTTTTATACTGGTATTGGTGAATAATATGAAAATATACTTAGATTTAGTTTTTATAATTAACTTTTTCTTTGATTTTATAATTATAATGGGTACCAAATGTATATTAAAAGAAAATGTTAAATTTATAAGACTCTTATTAGCAACTTTATTTGCATCTAGTTCTATTTTCTTATTATTTATACCAGTTAATAATATTACCTTATTTATATTAAAATTTTTAATTAGCGTAATAATTATTCTAATTGCTTTTGGAAGGAGGAATTTTTTTAAAGATTTAGCATATTTTTACTTAGTTAGTGTATTTTTAGGAGGCGTTCTTTATCTTTTTGATATTAGTTTTACATATAAAAATAAAGGATTAGTATTTTTTAATAATGGTATGTATTTAAATTTTGTAGTGGTACTTATTATAAGCCCAATTATTATTTATTTATATGTAAAGGAAATGAAAAAATATAAAAGTAAATATTCAAATATTTATAATGCTCAAATATGTATAAATGATAAAAACATATTTTTAAAAGCTATGCTTGATACAGGAAATAATTTAACTGATCCGTATAGTGGCAAAAGTGTTGTTTTAATTAATAAAAATATTAAAATTAATAGTAAAAAATTTATTTACGTACCATATAAAGCCTTAAATACCAGTGGAGTTATCAAATGTTTTAATGTAGATATGGTTATTGTTAATGACAAAGTATTTAAAAATTGTTTAGTTGGTATTAGTAGTGACATATTTAGTTTAGAAGAAGTTGATTGTATATTACCAAATAGTTTTAAGGAGGATTTATGAAAAAAATAATTTTGTTTTTAAAAAAAATATTTTACAGAGTAGGTAGCATTTTTTATGTTGGCGCTACCGACATGTTACCAGAACCATTAACTAGAGAAAGGGAAGAATATTATGTTTCCCTAAAAGATAATGGTGATAGTAATGCTAAAGATATTTTGATAGAACATAATTTAAGATTAGTAGTTTTTTTAGCTAAAAAGTATGAAAACACAGGAGTTGATTTAGAAGACTTAGTAAGTATTGGTACAATTGGTTTAATAAAAGGAATTAATACTTTTAGTAGTGATAAAAATATTAAATTAGCAACTTACGCTTCAAGATGTATTGATAATGAAATATTAATGTTTTTAAGGAAAAATAAAAAGATAAAAACCGAAGTTAGTATAGATCAATCATTATCTTTTGATGGAGAAGGTAATGAATTACACCTAGAAGATGTATTAGGAACAGATGCTGATATTGTGACTCGTGGAATAGAAGAGGAAACAGAAAAGAAACTAATGTTAGATGAGGTTATGAGACTAAAACCAAGAGACAGAGACATAATTGTTCTTAGATATGGTTTAATGGGTCATGATGAATTAACACAAAAAGAGGTAGCGGAAAAACTTGGAATTAGTCAATCATATATTTCCAGAATAGAAAAAAAAGTTATTAAAAGATTAAAGCTATTGGTTAGTAGTTATTAATCTTTTTTTATGTTAAAATAAAAATGCAACCAATATTTTACAAAAAACAACCCAAAATTGGTAGTCTGCAACTATTTAACATAGTATGATTTTTTCGAGGTGATGAAAATGTTTGGAGAAAATCTTCAAAAATTAAGAAAAGAGAAAAATATATCTCAAGAACAATTAGCAGAAAAATTAGGAGTAACAAGACAAAGTGTGTCTAAATGGGAATCCGGTACATCTTACCCAGAAATGGATAAAATAGTTACATTATGTAAAATTTTTAATTGTGATATTGATACAATTATTAACAAAGATGTAATGGAAGAAAAAAAGAAAAAAGATGCAACCGGAATAATTAAAAATATTTTGAAACAAATTGCTATTTATATAGAAGAGACTGTAAGATTATTTGAACATAAAACTTTCAAGGAAATAATAAAATTATGTGCACAAATATTTTTAATATTTATAGTTATATTACTTTTTAAAATACCATTTAATATTTTATCAGATGTATTATCTAAAGTATTTTACTTTAATAATAATGAATTTCTTTCAACTTTTTTCAGTAAGTTATGGCAATTTATATTTGATACTAGTTATGTTATACTTGCTATATCATCATTTCTTTATATCTTTAAAATTAAATTTTTAATAGATGATAACAATACAAATCATAATAAAACTAATAATGATCTAAATAAAAATATAAAAGATACAAAAAGTGATAATTCTATTACAAAAGTAAAAAGTAATATTGATAATACTATAAAAGAAAACACTATTACTGATTTATTAGCTAAAGTAATTACTATTTTTATTAAGTTTATGTTAATACTATTCTTATTTCCAATTATAACAATTGATTTCTTTTCTATAATTTCTTTTACATTATTAATTATATTAATATTTAAAAAACTATTTTTAATAGGGCCAATATTAATATCTTTGTCATTAGCAGCATTTACTACTTTAATATCTCTTATAATTATAAAATTTATAATTAACTTGAAAGTAAATAAAAATAAAAGTTTAATAGCTTTTCTTATATCATTTATTATAGGTACAATTGGTGTAGCACTTACTATATGGATGGTATTAAATTTAAATATTTGTCAAGATGCACCTGTTAAAGAGAACAAATTAACAGAAACATTTGAAATGACAGATAATTTAATAATCCATGAATATTATGATAGCATTAACTATATTGAAGATAATAGCCTAGGAAATAATATAGAAGTTACTGCTAAATATTATGATACTATTAAAAATTTAACTATAGAAAACGAAGATGGAATATTAGTTAAATATGAGATAAAAAAAACAAACAACAAGAAAATAATAAACGATTTAATAAATGATTTAAGAAACGGTAAACTCTATACTTATAAATATAAAACAAACGTTGATTTAGAAGTAAAAGCAAATAGTGATAATATAAAAAAATTAAAAGATAACATCAAAAAAGATGAATATGATGATGATTATGAGAATGATGATTATTAAAATCATCTTTTTCTTATAATTTGCTTTGTTCGATTGCCTAGTCATAATTTATATAGTATGCTAGTTATGTAAATGATTAGGAGGTATTATGACAAAAGGTGATAAATATACAAAAGAAATAATTGAAAGAATATTAAACGAAGGATGCCTTGACAAAAATCCTAGGCCTAAGTATAGTGATGGAACACCAGCTCATACATTAAGTGTAAATCATGGTATGTGTACATATGATATAACAAAAGATGAAAGTCCATTAATAACATTAAGACCAATCGCAACAAAGTCAAGTATTGGAGAACTTCTATGGATTTATCAAGATGCTTCAAATAATCTAGATTTATTGAGAGATAAATATGGTGTTACTTGGTGGGATGAATGGGATATAGGTAACAGAACAATTGGCTCTTGTTATGGTGAAACTGTAAGAAGAGAAGACATGGTCAAAAAACTAATTAAAGGTTTAAAAGAAGATCCAGATGGCAGAAGACATATAATATGTTTATGGCAAGAAAAAGATTTTAAAGATAATCATGGATTAAAGCCTTGTGCTTTTATGACAGAGTGGAATGTAAGACATGGCAGAGATGGAATTGATTATTTAGATATGTCTCTCACTCAAAGATCAAGTGATTTTCTAACTGCTGGTTGTATAAATCAAGTTCAGTATTTAGTATTTCAACATATGATAGCTAGGCACTTAGATTTAAAACCTGGTAGATTTACATGGTTTTATAATAATATTCAAATATATGATAGACATGTTAATCAAGCTAGAGAACTATTATCTAGAGAGTCTATTCCTTGTACGCCTAAAATAGAACTTAATCCAAGTGTTAAGGATTTTTATGACTTTACACCGGATGATGTAAAAATTATTGATTATCCAAAAGAACTAATAAAAAAGAAAAATCCTCAAATGAAATTTGATTTGGGTATATAGTAAATGTAAAAAACTAGATAATTTTGTTTCTGTCTAGTTTTTTTATTTTCAAAATTGTTTAGAAATGTTATAATTTAGCTATATGATACAAATAATATAATTGGGAGAGTAGTTATAGGACGATTATATTTTATTAAGAATAAAGAAAAAATTTATATTTTCTTAATTGTAGTTTTTGTGTTACTACTTGGTGTAGGATATGCCTTTTTAAATAGTAGGCTTTCAATGCAAGGAAAAATTGCAGTTAGAGTAAAAGAAGATATTAGAGTAACTAATTATTATTTAAAGAGTACAACAAATGGTGCAAAAGAGATAAATTCAGAATATAAAAAGAAAAGTATAATGACAAATATATCACTTCCAAATATTGACTCAACTATTGCATATCAGGGAGAAATTACTAATATTGGAACACTTGCCATGGTGTTAGATAGTATAAATAATTTAGTGGGAGATAATGAAAATATAGTTTATGATATATCACTTAAAGTAGGAAATCTATTTTATGGTAATGGAGAAAAATATACATTTACAGTAACTTTTAAATATAAGGATGGATTAACAGAGGTACCAGAAAATACTGAATTAAACTCTACTATAGGATTTGAATTTAAAAAGAAAGAATCTGTTTTAGCCAAAGAATCATCATCTACTACAGTTATATTTAATAAGCAACTAGATAAATCAAAAATAGAGTCAATAGAGTTTTTAGATTATATAGAACCAAGTTATGAAGTAGTAGATAAATGGGATGCATCAGATAAAAAAGATGGATCAGTAATGGCATGGACAGTATTAGATGAAGATACTCAATTATATAAATTATATATAGAAGGAATAAATGGAGTAGTAGCCAATACTGACTCATCATATGCTTTTTATGCTTTTACTAAAGCTGATAGTATTGTTTTTAATGATAATTATGATACAAAATATGCAACTACAATGAAGGGTTTATTTGCAGGAAATCAAAAATTGGAAAGTATAGATATAGATGGTTTTGATACCAGTAATGTGACAAATATGGCTGCTATGTTTCAAAGTTGTAGTAATCTAACAAGTCTTAATTTAAGTGGCTTTAATACAGAAAAAGTAACAATCATGGAGTCTTTATTTTATAATTGTTCGTCTTTAACTAATCTTAATTTAACTAATTTTAATACTAGTAATGTAACTAATATGTCATATATGTTTAATGGCTGTAAATCATTAGCAGAATTGAATATTAATAGTTTTGATACATCAAATGTTATTAATATGTATGGAATGTTTGCAGATTGTCAATCATTACAACAACTTGATCTATCTAATTTTAATACATTCAACGTAACAAATGTTAAACTTATGTTTCAAAACTGCTATAAATTAACATCGTTAAATCTTAAAAAATTTACTTTTGATAATGTATCAGTTTCAGACGGAATGTTTTCTATGGCTAAATCTGGCATGAATATCATAGTTGGAAGCGATGGGGCAAAGGAATTTATTAGTAAATTAAATACAACAGCTACTATAACAGTTACATAAAAAATACTAGAAATTTCTAGTATTCTTTTTGTATTAAAAGTTCTTTTATTACAGTAATTTTATAATTATTTAGTTTTTTTAGATCTTTTTCATTTAATAAAGCAGTATAGATTATATTTTCTTTAAATTCTTTATTTAATATTTTTCTGTTTTTTAAAATATAGTCAATATTTTTTTGCTCATTATAAGGAAATGTTATTTCTACTTGAAATCCATTTATTACTTCAATTGTTTCAGCTATTTTTAAAACATCTTTTACTGATTTTGAATATGCTCTTACTAATCCTCCGACACCTAGTTTTATTCCACCAAAATATCTTATTACAATTGCAATTATATTTATCATATTTTCTTTTTCTAAAACATTTAATATAGGTGTGCCGGCAGTACCAGATGGTTCTTTATCATCTGATGATTTCTTTTTATGTTCTGTTATATAGGCATAACAATAATGTGTAGCTTTTGGATATTTTCCTTTTACTTCATTTAAAATATTGTCCAAATTACTATCATCATAGAAACTATCTATTATAGTTATAAATTTAGAATTTTTAATAATTAATTCGCCTTTAAATCTTTTATTAATAGAAATCATTTAATCACCTAAAAATATTATACTTTATATTGAAGTTTATTTCTAGTATGTGCTATAATATTTGTTAAAGTAGGAGGAAAAAATGTTTAGAAAAAAAGATAATAACAAGTTAGATATAGAAACTCTTAATGAGGTTATTAGTTTGGGAAAAAAGATTTTAAATATAAGTTTTTTTATGATTATAATGTGTCTTATTTTATTTGGGACATATTTAATAAAGGAGTGGCATGTACTTTCTTTTATTAAAGACTTTTTTATAGTTATATTGCCTATATTTATAGGACTTATTATTGCGTGGTTATTTGATCCTTTAGTTAAATGGTTACAGGGTAAAAAGGTTCCTAGGATAGTAGGATGTATAGTTGTATATATTGTTTTTCTTTCTTTTTTAACATTAATAATTTATTTGATAGTGCCAAGTTTTATTGGACAAATAAAAGATTTTATTGGTGGTATTCCTGAAATATTAAAAGAACTTAAAAATTTTGTTAATAATTTTATTGGTAATGCTAGTGGGGTTGTATCTTATGATTTATCAGTTTATAAAAAAGATATATATGAATATATTAATAATATTGGAACTTCAATTACAACTAATTTACCTAAAACACTTATAAATGTTTTTACATCTGTTATTAGTGGTGGAGCAACATTTATATTAGGATTAATGATTGGTTTTTATATGCTTTTTGATTTTGATAAGTTAAATAGAAATATACTTGGAGTTATGCCTAAAAATTGGAGAGGTAATGCTCAAGAATTAATGGTAAGAGTAAATAATTCTTTGAGAGGATATGTACAAGGTGTTTTAATAATAATGTTTTTGGTATTTATAACACAAAGTATTGGTCTTACTTTAGCAGGTTTGAAAGCACCTTTAGTGTTTGCGTTGTTCTGTGCAATTACTGATGTTATTCCATATTTTGGACCGTATATTGGTGCTATTCCGGCTGTTATAGTTGGATTTACTATGTCACCGGTTGTTGGTGTATTTTGTATAGTATCTATAGTTGTTGTTCAACTTTTGGAAAATAACTTTTATCAGCCTTTAATAATGGGACATACTATGAAATTACATCCAGTAACTATTATGATAGGACTATTGATTTTTCAACATTTCTTTGGTATTATAGGTATGATTATTGCAACTCCTGTAATAGCGTCACTTAAAGTAATTATTACTTTTATAAATGAAAAAACAAAATTAGTGAAAAGTGAAGAATTAGAAAATATTTTATAAGGCTATGAATAAAGAATAGTATTAAGAATTTAATTATTTAAAGAGAGTTAATGTATGGTGTAAATTAACAATAATATCTTAAGAAGCTACTTTATGAGTTTTATCGGTTAAAACCGTTATAGTAATTAAGACCAAACTAGGATGGTACCGGGCTTGTTTGTCCTCCTAGCTATGGTCTTTTATTTGGGTAAAAGGAGGAAATATGAAAATTTTTGTATTAGCTGGACAAGCTAGATGTGGTAAAGATATTTTAGGAAAATATATGAAGGAAAAATTTGATGTGAATAATGAAAATGCCTGTATTTTACATTTCACAACACCACTTTATGAGTATGCTAAAAATTATTTTAGTTGGAATGGTGATATAGATGAAAAGCCAAGAGAGTTTTTACAAGAGATGGGAATAGAAGTTATTCAAAAAAAATTAGGATTGAAAAATTTCTTGGTAGATAGATTATGCAGTGATATAGAAATTTTGAAAAACTTTTTTGATGTTTTTATTATTGCAGATGGTAGAATGATTAATGAATTTAATGAGTTAAAGAAAAGATATGAGGATACAAAGATTATTCATATTGTAAGATATGATTATGATGATGGATTAACTGATAAGGAAAAGAGTCATATTACAGAGTGTGAAGTTAATGATTATGATGGATTTGATTATACAATATATAATACTTCATTAGATGATTTATATAAGCAAGCAGATGAAATAGTATATGAAAATATGGAGGAGGTTATATGAATAAATTAATTGCAGTTGTTGGTATGAGTGGTAGTGGTAAAAGTATTGCCTCTGATTATCTAGAAGAAAAAGGATTTAAAAAAATTTATTTTGGTGGAGTTGTTTTAGATAAATTAAAAGAAGAAAATTTAGAAATCAATCCTGTTAATGAAAAAATGATGAGAGAACGTTTAAGAGATGAATATGGTATGGCAGCGATGGCTATTTTGTTACTTTCAAAAATACAAGATGCTTATAAGAATAGTAATGTTGTTTTAGATGGACTTTATTCATGGGATGAGTATGTAGTTTTAAGAAATGAATTTAAAGATAAAATAAAACTTATAAGTGTTGTTAATGATAAAAATATTAGATATCAAAGAGTAGGAGTTAGAAAGATTAGACCTTTAAATAGAGAGGAAATAGAAAAAAGAGATATAGCAGAAACTGAAAATCTAGATAAGGGTGGTCCTATTGCTATGGGAGATTACTTTATTTTAAATAATGGAAGTATTGATGATTATCATAGAAGAATAGATGAAATTTTAAGTATTATGGATGGTGAGATGTAAAATGAGATATATGAGTCATGATGAAATTAGAAATATGTGGTTTAAGTTTTTTGAAGGAAAAAAACATAAAAAATTTGAGAGTGCTTCTCTTATACCTGTTAATGATGATAGCCTGTTATGGGTAAATGCTGGTGTTACACCTTTGAAGAAATATTTTGATGGAACTGAGGTTCCTGTGTCTAGAAGAATTGTAAATATTCAAAAATGTATTCGTACTAATGATATAGAAAATGTAGGTGTTACAAAAAGACATTTAACCTTTTTCGAAATGATGGGAAATTTTTCTGTTGGTGATTATTTCAAAGAAGAAGCTTTAGAGTTTGCTTATGAAATATTAACTGGTAGTAAATGGTTTGATATAGATAAGGATTTACTTTATGTTACAGTTTATACTGAAGATAAGGTTGCATATGACAAATGGTTATCTTTAGGAATGAGTGAAGATCATATAATAAAACTTGAAGGCAATTTCTGGGAAATTGGTGAAGGACCTTGTGGACCTGATTCTGAAATATTTTTTGATAGAGGAGAAAAATATGATCCTAAGGGAGATGCTTTAGAAAAATTTAAAAATGATGATGAACAGGAACGTTATGTAGAAATATGGAATAATGTATTTAGTCAATATAATTCAAAACCAGGTGTAGATCGCAGAGATTATCAAGAACTTCCTAGTAAGAATATAGATACAGGTGCTGGTCTTGAGAGATGGTGTACTATTTTTCAAGGAGTTGACTCAACATTTGAAACTGATTTATATACACCAATTATTGCTCATATTGAAAAATTAATTAATGCTAAATATACTGGTCAAAAAGAAATTAAAATAATTGCTGATCATATAAGAACAATTACTTTTGCTTTAGCAGATGGAGCTTATTTTGAAAATACTGGTCGTGGTTATGTTCTTAGAAGACTTTTAAGAAGAAGTGTTAGGTTTGGTAGGACTATGGGATTAAATGGACCTTTTATGTATAAAATAGTAAGTGATGTTATTGATGCTATGAAGAAAGCTTACCCTTATTTAATAGATATGCAAGGAGAAATTGAAGTTTTAGTAATGAATGAGGAAAACTTATTTTTGAAAACATTAGAAGCAGGAGAGAGAAGATTAAAGGAATTAGTAAATGAGTCAATTGATGGAAAGATTAGTGGAGAAGATGCATTTAAATTATATGATACATATGGTTTTCCATATGAACTTACTCAAGAATATTTAACTGAAGTGGGATATAGTGTATCAAAAGATGAATTTGATAAATATATGACATTACAAAAAGAAATGGCTAAGAAAAATGCTAAAAATAAATCCTCTATGGCTAGTCAAAAAAAGGTTTTATTAGATTATAAAAAGCCTTCTGAATTTGTATATGGAATTTATCGTTTAAAAACAAATATATCTGCAATATTTTCAAAAGATGAAATAGTTAATACAATTGATCATGATTGTTATATGGCGTTAGATAGAACCTGTTTTTTTGCAACTTCAGGTGGTCAAGTTAGTGATACTGGTATGATTATAGGGCCATCATTTAGAGGACGTGTTTTAGATGTTTTTAAGGGACCTAATGGTCAACATATTCATAAAGTTAAATTATTAGATGGTGTTATTAATATTGGTGATACTGTAGAATTAGTATTAGATCAAGATAGAAGGAAGAAAATACAAGCAAATCACTCTAGTGTTCATATTCTACAATATGCTTTACAACAGGTTGTATCTAAAGATATTAAGCAAGCTGGTAGTTATGTTGATGATGAAAAACTTAGATTTGACTTTACTTATCCTAAAAAATTAAGTGATGATGAAGTTGTTGAGGTAGAAAAATTTATTAATGATATGATTTCACAAAATTTAATAGTGTCTACTGAAATTTTACCAATAGACAAAGCAAAAGAGATGGGTGCTATGGCTTTATTTAGTGAAAAGTATGGTGATATGGTAAGAGTTGTAAAAATTGGTAAATCTATTGAATTATGTGGTGGTACACATGCTACTAATACATCAGATATTAAAAACTTTGCAATATATTCATGTGAATCAAAAGGAAGTAATTTATATAGAATAGAAGCTGTAACTGGAGCAAAGGTTTCTGATACATTATTTGATACTATAAAACCTTATAATGATGAAATGATAAAATTATTAATGAAAGCTAAAACTATATTAGATGAGGCAAAAGAGCTTGGAATTAGTTTGGATTTCGATGTTGATATAGATAATTCTAAACCGACTTCATATAAAGATATTATATTTAATAGAAATGAACTACAATATGTTCATAGTGAGGTTAAAACATTAGAAAAAGCATTTGAAGATGCAAAGATGAAGCAAGCATTAAATAATTTGGACTCATATAGAGATAAAATAAAAGATTATAATGGTACAAAGGCTTTAATTATGCAAACTTTTAATAAAGATATTAGTTTCCTTAAGGCAATTGCTGATAGTTTAATTAATGAAATGAAACCTGGATTAATTTTCTTTGCTAATGTTAAGGAAGATTCATCAGTTAACTTTATAGCACGTAGTAATTGTTTTGTTAATGCTGGATTATTAGTTAAAGATGCGTCAGTATCTTCTTTAGGAAATGGTGGAGGTAGTAAAACTTTTGCTCAAGGCGGAGGAAAAACAAAAGAATATCTTCCAGAAGTGTTTAAACATGTAGAAAAGGTTTTAGTAAATGACATCATATAATTATTTAATTGAGTCAAGTGATAGTAAGTCACTAAAAATAAAAATAGAAGAAATAATAAAAAAGACTAATTTTTTAGATGCTCCTATTAGTAATTATGATGTAGTTGAGGATGAATTTGATAGGGCTTTAGAAGATTTGGATACTTATGGTTTGTTTTCAAATAAAAAAGTTGTAATTATTAATAATATAGATAGTTTTAGTATAGATAGTAACAAAGATTTATATAAACATTTTATGACTTATTTAGATAATACTGTTAGTGATAATTTATTGATTGTTACATCAAAAAAACTAAATAATACAAAAAAACTGACAAAAGATTTAAAGAAAAAGTTAGAATATATTTTAGTATCAATAAATCCAGAAAATTATATAAAACAAAAACTAAGTGATTATAAGTTAGAAAATGGTGTAGTAAAAAAAATTCATGAACTTTGTTTGGATGATATTACTAAAATTGATAATGAATGCAATAAATTAATTAACTTCAAGGCAGCTGAAAAAGAGATACTTTTAAGTGATATATCTTTGATGGTTATAAAAAAGCATGCTGATTCTATGGATTTAACATTTGATTTTGTTAGAAATTTAGCTTCAAAAAATAAAAGTAATGCTTTAAAAAAATATAGAGAATTAGTTGATAATTATGTGGATTCAATTTCTCTTTTAGGGCTTTTAGGTAGTCAGTTTAGAATAATTTATCAAACTAAGATATTAAGTAAAAGAAATATGTCTAGTAATGAAATTGCAAGTGTTTTAGCTGAAAAACCATATAGAATAACTAAAACGCTTGAATTAACTAGATATTATAGTGAAGCTGAATTATTATTTTTAATGCAAAGACTGGCAAATATAGATTTAAAGATGAAGACAAGTGATGTAGATAATAAATTTTTAATTGAACTTTTTATTTTAAATTATTGTTGAGTTAGACTATAAAAAATGAAAATTAATATTTTTAGTTTTCATTTTTTCATGCTATATAGAATTTAAATTTATATATTATAATTTAATGATAAATATCTCTTTTATTTTTTTATAGAAAATGTTATAATATGTGACTTGTAAGGGGATATATTATGACAAAGAATGAACTTATAAAATTAAAAAATAAATTACTAGCATTATCTATTGCTACTACACTTTCTGTAACGCTTACTGGTTGTAATGATGAAAAAATTAGTGAAGATATTGATACTTCATATGTATTAGAACATGATACTGAAAAAGAATTGGATCAACGTGATATATATAAAACATTTTCTGATGAAATTGATGATATTGATGTAGTATATCCATATCAAGAATATTATCAAAAAAAGGATGAAATAGAATATATTTATAAACGTTCTATTGAAAATGATGATTCGTGTGAAGTCAGCTTTGATGGTGATATAAATGGTGTTGTTGAAAAAATTATTGATAATACATCTTTTTATTTAGATAATAATAATGTATGTGCCTATTCATTTTTTGAAACTAGTGATTTTAATGCTAAAAATATGTTAAAAAATATTTTAACTAATATTATTTATAATAGTAAAAATGATATAGATGAAGATATGCATAAAATAGAGGGATTGAAAATATTGTGCTTAAATGAGGAAACTGATTGTTTAGGTAAGTATGTACCAGATGAAAATTTGATATTAATATATTTAGATGAAATATATAAAACATATGGCAATGAAGATATTAATAAATATGTAGAATTAACATTAGCACATGAAATTAATCATGCAAGAGAAGAAATTTGTTCATGTAAAACACAAAAGTATAGTAATTTAACGTTTTCATATAATTCATTTTCTTCTTTAGAAGAGTCAGCAGCGGAGTCAGAATTATATAATGTAGAAGGATACAAAATGAGTGATTATAGTGATTATACTTATTCTGAGGAAAGAATAGATGAGGCACTAATAATTTTATTAGGTTTATTTAATAATAAAAATATATATGATTATTATGAGTGCATATTTGATACTGATTATGATAAATTTTATGAATATTGTGATACGTGTGATTATAGTGATGTTCAATTATTATATAAAATTATATACGCAATTGATTCTAAATATAAAAGAACTAATTTTAAAAATAATTTTAGTACTTCTAGTAATATGAGACAGTTAGTTGGTAATAATTATAAGCTTGATATTTTTAAAAAGGTATTAAAACAAATGATAACATATACTAAGAAAAATAATATTTCAGTAGATGAGAACATATCACTTTTTATAATAGTTGAAAATATTATTACGAATTATTATGATAATGCTAATTATAGTGATGATTTTATAGGTGATTTTTTAGAAATGGAAGAGTTATATACTCAGTTTTTAGTGGATGAATATGATATTAATTATGAGTATATTACAAACTATAGAAAAGAAAATGAGGAAAAACTATTATTAGATTTAATTTCTTTGGCAGAATTAGATGAATGTTATTATGGAACAAATGCTTATGATTTAATGGAAAAATTTCCTTTATTAAAGGCAATTGTTTATCCAAATATAATAAATCTTAGTCATAGTTATAATGATTTTAAGAAAAAAATAAAGTAGTAAAATAATGAAGTCTTAGTTGATGCTTCTTTATTTTTTTTGCTTATTTGTTAAAAGTTTATTTGAAAATGGCTTGTTTTTTGGTTATAATAGGAGATAGGGAAATATTAGGAGTGATAAATATGGCATTAAAATATGATGATTCTTCAATTAAAGTTTTAGAGGGATTAGAAGCAGTAAGAAAAAGACCTGGTATGTATATAGGTTCAACTGATAAAAGAGGGCTTCATCATTTAGTATGGGAAATTGTTGATAATTCAATAGATGAGGCTATAAATGGTTTTGGTGACTATATAAAAATTATAATTCATTCTGATAAATCAGTAAGTGTAGAAGATCATGGTAGAGGTCTTCCAACAGGTATGCATGCGTCTGGTAAATCAACTCCAGAGGTTATTTTTACTGTACTTCATGCTGGTGGTAAATTTGAAAGTGAAGGATATAAGGTATCTGGTGGTCTTCATGGAGTTGGATCAAGTGTTGTTAATGCATTATCAAAATGGATGGAAGTTACAATAAAACGTGATAAGGAAGAATATTATATAAAATTTGAAAATGGTGGTAAGGTAGCAGTTCCACTTAAGAAAATAGGTAAAACAAATAAAACTGGTACTACTGTTAGATTTTTACCTGATGATGAAATATTTTCTACTACTAACTTTTCATTTACTACTATATGTGAGAGGATGCAAGAATCTGCCTTCTTATTAAAAGGTATTACAATAGAAGTTGTTGATGAAGAGGATGAAAGAAGTGCTATATATCATTATGAAAGAGGAATTGAAGAGTTTGTAGAGGATTTAAATAAAGGAAAAAATGCTTTACATAATGTCTTATCAATATCTGGTATGAAAGATAAAATGGAAGTTGATATTTCTATGCAATATACTGATTCTTATAATGATAATATAGTAAGTTTTGTTAATAATGTTAAAACAATAGATGGTGGTACACACGAGGTTGGATTTAAAACAGCTCTTACTAGAGTCTTTAATGATTATGCTAAATCAAATGGTTTTATTAAGGGAAAGGAAAAATCATTAGAAGGAAGCGATGTAAGAGAAGGATTAACTGCCGTTATTAGTTTAAAAATACCAGAAGGAATACTTCAATTTGAAGGACAAACAAAAGGTAAACTAGGAACGCCTGGAGCACGTGTTGCTGTTGAGTCAATTGTTACAGATCAATTAAGAGTGTTTTTAGAGGAAAATAAAAAGATTGCAACAGAAATTATTAATAAGAGTTTACGTAGTAAAATAGCGAGAGAGGCTGCTAGAAAAGCAAGGGAAGAAGCTAGAAAAGGAACTAAGAAGAGTTCAAAAGAAAGAAGCTTATCAGGAAAACTTGCACCAGCTCAAAGTAAAGATAAGACAAAAAAAGAATTATTTTTGGTCGAGGGTGATTCAGCAGGTGGTTCTGCAAAACAGGGCCGTGATAGACGTTATCAGGCTATACTTCCATTACGTGGTAAGGTTTTAAATACAGAAAAGACTAAAGAAGAAGATATTTTAAAAAATGAAGAAATAAATACTATGATATATACTATTGGTGCTGGATATGGCTCTAATTTTGATATAAACGATTGTGAATATAAAAAGGTTATTATAATGAGCGATGCTGATGAAGATGGTGGACATATTCAATGTTTGCTTTTAACATTTTTCTATCGTTATATGCGACCATTAATAGAGGACGGAAGACTTTTTGTTGCGTTGCCACCATTATTTAAAATCCAAAGTGGTAAAAATATAGAATATGCTTATACAATAGAAGAAATGAAAGAAAAATCAAAGGGTAAAAAATGTGAAATACAAAGATATAAAGGACTTGGTGAAATGAACGCTGATCAACTTTGTGAAACTACAATGCACCCTGGTTCTAGAACATTAATAAGAGTAAATATAGAAGATGCTCAGCTTGCAGAAAAAAGAGTATCAGTTCTTATGGGGGATGATGTTCCTCCTCGTAAAGAATGGATTGAAGAAAATGTTGAATTTTCATTAGAAGATGATTTTCAAATATAAATGAGAAGTTAGGTGATAAAAATGGCAAGAAAGAAAACAGAAACGCAGGAAGTGATTGAAAAAATATTTGATTATACATTGGAAGATATTATGGGAGAACGTTTTGGATCATATTCAAAATATATTATTCAAGATCGTGCTATTCCTGATGCTAGAGATGGGTTAAAACCAGTTCAAAGAAGAATTTTATATTCTATGCATAAGGAAAAGAATACTTATGATAAGGGATATCGTAAGAGTGCTAAAACTGTAGGAGATGTTATAGGTAATTATCATCCACATGGTGATACATCAATATATGATGCTATGGTTCGTATGAGTCAACCATGGAAAACAAGACTTCCATATATTGATATGCATGGTAATAATGGATCTATTGATGGGGATTCTCCTGCGGCTTATCGTTATACAGAGGCTCGTCTTTCTAAAATAAGTAATGAAATGCTTCGCGATATTGATAAAGATACTGTAGAATTTGCTCCTAACTTTGATGATACTACAGAAGAACCTACTGTTTTACCTGCTAGATTTCCGGCACTACTTGTATATGGTGCTCAAGGTATTTCAGCAGGATATGCTACAAATATTCCGCCACATAATCTAAATGAAGTGATAGATGCTACAATTCATAGAATTGATAATCCAAATTGTAGTTTAGATACTTTAATGAAATATGTAAAAGGTCCTGATTTTCCAACTGGAGGAATCATAGAAGGATTAGATGGTATTAAACAAGCCTATGAAACAGGTCGTGGAAGAATAATTATTAAAAGTAGATATGAAATAGAAGATACTGGTAAATCAAAATCAATTATAATAACAGAAATTCCATTTGAAGCAAATAAAGCTAATATGGTAAAGAAGATGGATGATATTAGAATTGATAAAAAGATTGATGGCATAAGTGAAGTTAGAGATGAATCTGCTAAAGATGTTAGAATAGTAATAGATTTAAAGAAAAATGCAAATGCAGAATTAATAGTAAATTATTTATTAAAAAATACTGATATGCAAATAAGTTATAACTTTAATGTAGTATCAATTGTAAATAGAAGACCTAAATTACTTGGATTAAAGGGTTGTTTAGATGCTTTTATCGCTCATCAAAGAGAAGTTGTTAAAAGAAGAACTGAATTTGAACTTAAACATGCTAAAGCTAGATTTCATATAGTAGAAGGATTAATTAAATGTTTATCTATTTTGGATGAGGTTATAAAAGTAATAAGAGAATCTAAAAATAAAACGAACGCTAAGGAAAATTTAGTTAAAGAGTTTGATTTTACATTAGAACAAGCAGAAGCTATTGTTACTTTACAACTTTATAGGTTAACAAATACTGATGTAGTAGCTCTAGAAGAGGAAATGGCAGCTCTTGAAGTTAGAATAAATGGACTAACTGCTATTTTAAGTAGTGAGGATGCTCTTAAATATGTAATGAAAAAAGAATTAAAACAAGTAAAAAAAGACTATCCCACTGAAAGACTTACTGATATAAAAGAAGAGATTACTGAGATAAAGATAGATGAGTCTATGATGATACCAAAAGAAGATGTAGTTGTATTAGTAACAAAGGATGGTTATATTAAAAGAACTTCATATAGAAGTTATAAAGCATCTAATGAAGAAGACTTAACTATTAAGGAAAATGATTATGTTATTGGAAAATATGAAATGAATACTACAGATACTCTTTTAGTATTTACATCAGAAGGAAATTATCTTCATATTCCGGTTCATATGATACCAGATTTAAAATGGAAAGATATGCCTAAACATGTAAGCAATATAATAGAAACTTCACCTACTGAACAAGTAATTGCATCTATTCCTGTTCAAACATTTGACAGTGATAAAAATGTAGTAATTACAACAAAAAATGGTATGATAAAAAGAAGTAGGTTACAAGACTTTAGGCTTCTTAGATATTCAAAACCAACTAGTTGTATGAAATTAAAAGAAAATGATGAAGTAATAGATGCTTTTATTGAGACAAAGGATAATGTATTTATAACGACAAATACTGGTTATGGTTTGAGTTTTAAAATGGATGAGATACCAGTTGTGGGTGTTAAAGCTTCTGGTGTTAAAGCTATGAAATTAAAAGATGATTATTTAGTTTCTGTAAATGAATTTAGTGAGGAAAAGGATGAATTTATTACTATTATAACTACAAAAGGAACTGGTAAGAGAGTAAGACTTAATGAATTTGAATTATCAACAAGAGCTAGAAGAGGTTTATTAGTATTAAGAGAAGTTAAAACAAACCCATATCAAATATTAAAAACATTTATAACAGAATCTAAAAATTATATTGGAATTAAAAATGAATCAATTAATACTCTTAAATTAACAGAACTTCCAATAAGTGATAGATACTCAACTGGTAAGGAAATTACGAAACATGAATTATTTGATGCTTTCTTGGTAAAAGAGTTGGAAATATATAGTGATGAAGATGATGGGATAAGTGATGATGTAGACAATAATACTAAGGAAGAAGAAAAACCAGTACCTAAAAAAGAAAAAATATCATTAAAAGAAATAGATGATAGATTAATGACAATAGATGATTTTCTAAATTAATGAAGTAGAAATACTTCTTTTTCTTTTACTTTATACATATTATATAGTGGTGATAATGTGTCAAAGGAATCATTTAAATCATTTGCAAGACGTCATAGTGAACTTGCAGATTATATTATAAAGGGAAAAACTGATTGGCAAAAACTTTACGAACTCTATGAAATATATGGTGAAAATTCTAATGTATGGGAAGAATATTTTTCTAGTGATGTAAGACATGAGACAACTGCATTACCAGATGTAAAACAACAAGATATGAATTTTAAAGATTTATTTAATACAATAAAAAATGTAGATTTAGATTCAGTTCAAAAAGGAATAACAAATATTCAAAAAACAATAGGATTACTACAAGATATTGGTGTTGGTGGTAGTAAGAATGTTCCTGAACAAGTATACAGACCAAGACCGATGTATAAGTATTTTGAGGATTAATAATGAATTTATATACTATAAACTATATTAAATCTAATCCTAATCTTTATAGATTTCTAAGAGATGATTCTTCTTGGTATAAAGTGCTTAATAGAGGAGAAGAGTCTATAAAGATGGTTGAAGAAGAAATGAGAAAAAGATATAAGTTAACTGCTCAAGATAGAATAGAAAAATTATCTCGTAGTGTTGAAATGATTTCTACATTTATGGATGTATTAAAATAAATTTTATGATAAAATAAATATATGGAAGAATTATTAGAAAAAATAAACAATTTAGAAAATGCTCTTGATAAAATAGAATCTGTTAAAGAGATAAAAAAATTAAATGAAGAAATAAAGAAAGATGAGGTTTTGATTTCATTAATAGAAGAGTATAAAAAATATCCAAGCGATGAGCTAAAATATAAAATATATCAAAATCCTTTATATCAAAAGTATAAAGAAAGAGAAACTGATATTAATATATTAATTTTTGAAATAAATAGAAAACTAAAGACAATAACTAATAAGAAAGGCTGTATATGAAAGTAATAAGTGGAATATATAAAGGAAGAAATATTAAGGGATTTGATTTAGAGGGAACAAGACCTACTATGGATAGGGTAAAAGAAAGTTTATTTGCTATGATACAAGAAAAAATCAAGGATGCAATTGTTCTTGATCTTTTTACGGGTACAGGAAATCTTGCTATTGAGTCTCTTAGTCAAGGGGCAAAGTATGCATACACTGTAGATAAAAATAGGAAGGCTGTAAAAACAGTTTATGAGAATGTAGATACAATAGGTATTAAAGATATAAATGTTATTAATTTAGACTATAAAAATGCACTTAGTTATTATAAGGAAAATAATATAACATTTGATATAATCTTTTTAGATCCACCTTATAAAACAAATTTTATAGAAGAGAGTATAAAGTTAATAGATGAATATAGTTTATTAAAAAAAGATGGAATTATTATTGCTGAAAATGAAGATATTAATAAAATTGTTTATAGTAGTAAATATAGTGTTTTAAAAAGCAAAAAATATGGTGATAAATGGGTAGTAATATTAAAGTAAATATGCTAAAATTATCATTAAGATAGGTGATAGTATGAGAAGAATGAATAATAAGGGGTTTGCGGTATCTACTTTATTATATGGAATTCTAATAATGGTATTTTTACTTATTTTTGCATTAATGAGTACACTGGGTACTACAAGAAAAAATACAAAAAATTTAACAAGTAAAATAGAGGAAGAATTAAATAATTATGCAGCAACTAATGTTACTATGATGTATGATAGTTCTATAGGTAATCCAAGAACATATGTAACTCCTTCAGCTGGATGGTATAAAATTGAACTATGGGGTTCAAATTTTACTTATTCTACATCAGCTAATTTATCTAACCTTGGTTATTATACTTCTGGAATGATATATTTAAAAGATAATGATCATTTATATATACATTTGGGACAAAATAATGTAGATGATAAAGATTCATATATATCTTTAACAGAAGATGAAGCCTCTATTATAATGTTGGCGTCTGGAGGTCCAAATCCTGGTGGTAATGGGCATTATATAATTAATGGTTATGCAGGTACTGAGGTTGATAATGGAGGAGAGATTAATACAGCAAAAGATTTTGAAATAGAATATGGTCAATATGATGAAAATGGTAATGCAGTATTATCAGATGTTTATCCAGTTTTTTATGATGGTCTAGCAGTTCCAAATGTATCTAATTCTAATGGTAAATTTAGAATACAAAAAGTTTCTAATAATGATGAAGATAATCCTCCTGGAAAGGACACTAACACAAAATTAAATAATGTTAGGTATATAAAGGATTGTGCAACTGGTAATAGCGTAGTCTCAGAAGCTCATGAAGTTCGTTGGGTTGAATTACAGGCTATTGTTGCTGGTAAAAATATTGCGTTAAATAAAAATGTTGAAGTTTCACCGACTTTTACGTTAAAAGGGTCTGGAGCTGAAGTAATAACAGATGGAAAAGCAAGTGATAGTAGTAAGGATGGTACCTATGAAGATAGTGACGGAACTGTAGGAGAAAAATGCATTACAATTGATTTAGGAAATGTATATAATTTGGATGAAATAGCGGTATGGCATTATTATAGTGATAATAGAAGTTATAATAATCATAAATTGTCAGTTAGTAGTGATAAGACAAATTGGACAATACTGAGGTCAACATTTTATACTAAGACAAATTGTGGTCCATCTACTTGTATATATAGTTCCGGTGAAATTGAAACTGTATCTGGAATAAGATATAGTAGATTTCAACCTATACCATATTATGAAGGTACATCTTTTGCAACAAACATAGAAGAGGGAGACTACTATATTATGGATGTGACTAGTACTCAAAGAAACAAAGTTATAACTAAAAATGGTGATAGTATCTCTTTAAGTAATTTTAATGCTGATAAGAGTCAAATATGGAGAGTTAAAAATATTGGAAACAATCAGGTTACAATTTCAAATATAGCAAAAGGAAATAGTATTGAAAAAAGTGGAAGTAGTTCCTTAATATGTAAAAATACAACATATAATAATAATCAAAAATGGGTTATACAAGGAGCATCAAGTGGTTATTATGAAATATTAGATCCAACAAAAACAGGACCATTTTATGCGATTACAAATACTTTATCAATTGATGTTAGAGTACCTGGTTCTACTAATACTAGATTTAAATTTATAAAAGTACAATAGCAGTTTTTACTGCTTTTTTGTATTAAATTAAAAACTTAGCACAAACTATTGACAAGTGCTAAAAAAAGTCATACAATATCATTAGCACTCATAAAATAATAGTGCTAGGAGGTTGATATTATGTTGACTGATAGACAAAACAAAATTCTAAAGCTAATAGTAGAACATTATATTAAGTTAGCAAAACCGGTTGGTTCTAATTTAGTATCAAAAAAATTAAAGTGTTCATCTGCTACGATAAGAAATGAAATGTCTTTCTTAGAAAATGCAGGGCTTTTAGAAAAAACACATACTTCATCAGGTAGAATTCCAAGTGAAAAGGGTTATAGATATTATGTAGATAATCTTATGGAATTAAAGAAAATGAATGGTGAAGATATGCTAAAACTACAAATAGTTTTTCATAATCAGCAACTTGCCTTATCTGATGTAATAACTAAAAGTTTGCAGGTTATATCAGATATCACTAATTATACAACAGTAGTGCTTGGTAGCACCTCTCATGAGAATCTTCTAAAACAAATAGAAGTAGTTCCGATTGATGATGTTAGTATGATAGTAATAATAGTTACTGATAAAGGTCATGTAGAACATAAAAATATAAAACTACAAGATGTATCACTAGATGATATAAAGAAGACAGTTAACTTAATAAATAATTTAATATCAGGTACTCCTATAGATGAAATAAGTACAAAATTAGAGTACGAAATTAAACCTATCATAGGTAATTATGTTAAACAACATGAAAAGTTGTACAATGCTTTCTATCATGTATTCAATGATTTTACTAATCAAGAAGTTAATGTTGTTGGTAAAAATAAGTTTCTAAATCAGCCTGAGTTTTCTAATATTGAAAAAATTAAAACAGTTTTTAATAAATTAGAGGATAAAGAAACTTTACGAAATATTGAAGAAGATGATGAAAATAATATTAAAGTTTATATTGGAACGGAAAATAATATAGATGATGATGTTACAGTAATAAAGACAAAGTTTAAAACAGAAAATGATGAAGGCACGCTTGCAATAATTGGACCAAAGAGAATGGAATATGATAGAGTTGTTGCAATGCTTGAGTACATGAAAGAAAATATAGAAAGGTAGGTAGTATGGAAAAGACTAAAGAAAAGATAGAAACTTTAGATGAAGATAAGGCTAAAGAAAAATGCAGTTGTAATGAGTGCAATTGTAAAGATGAAAAAAAAGAACATAAACAAAAGGAAAATAAAAAAGATAAAAAGTTAAAAGAAGAATTAACAAAGAGTCAAGATGAGATAAAAAAATTATCTGAAGAAAATAAAACTTTATTAGAAAAAATAAAACTATCTCAAGCGGAACTTGTAAATTATAGAAAAAGAAAAGATGAAGAAACAGAAGGATTATTAAAGTTTGCAAATCAAGATTTAATAATGGAATTACTTCCAGTAGTTGATAATTTTGAAAGAGCTATTAAATTAGATGATAATGATCTAACTGATGAATTATCTAAGTTCTTAGATGGCTTTAAAATGATGTATGCATCTCTTACAGAAATTCTTAAAAAGTTTGGAGTAGAGGAGATAAATCGTGTTGGAGAGATTTTTGATCCAAATCAAGAACAAGCTTTACTTACAGATTGTGTAGAAAATATGGAAGATGATACAGTAATTGAAGTTTTATTAAAAGGATATAAATATAAAGGCAGAGTTATTAGACCTGCCTCAGTAAAAATAAATCAAAAATAAAGGAGAGATAAATTATGGGAAAAATAATAGGTATAGATTTAGGAACTACTAATAGTTGTGCTGCTGTACTTGAAGCAGGAGCTCCAAAAGTAATTCCAAATAAAGAAGGTGGAAGAACAACTCCATCAGTAGTAGCTTTTAAAAAAGGAGAAAGAATAGTAGGTGAAGCTGCTAAAAGACAGGCACTTACTAATCCAAATACAGTATCATCAATTAAGAGATTAATGGGTACTGATAAAAAGGTAGAATTAGAAGGAAAAAAATATACTCCAGAAGAAGTATCAGCAATGATTTTATCTTATATTAAAGATTATGCTGAAAGTTATTTAGGAGAAAAAGTAGAAAAAGCTGTTATTACAGTTCCAGCATACTTTAATGATGCACAACGTCAAGCAACTAAAAATGCTGGTAAAATCGCTGGACTTGAAGTAGAAAGAATTATTAATGAACCAACTGCTGCAGCTTTGGCATATGGACTTGAAAAAGATGAAGGACAAACTATTTTAGTATATGACCTTGGTGGTGGAACTTTTGATGTTTCAATTCTAGAATTAGGTGATGGTGTATTTGAAGTTAAATCAACTAATGGTAACAATAAATTAGGTGGAGATGACTTTGATCAAAGAATTATTGATTATCTAGTAAAAGAGTTTAAAAAGGATAATGGCGTTGATTTATCAAAAGATAAAATGGCAATGCAACGTTTAAAAGAGACAGCTGAAAAAGCTAAGAAAGATTTATCAGGAATGGTATCTACTCAAGTATCAGCACCATTTATTGCACAAGGTGAAGATGGAGAACCATTACACTTAGATATGACTTTAACTAGAGCTAAATTTGAGGAATTAATTTCTGATTTAGTAGAATCTACATTAGAGCCAGTTAAGAAAGCATTAAAAGATGCTAAAATGACTAAAAAAGACATTGATAAAGTAATATTTGTTGGAGGTTCTACTCGTGTACCTATGGTATATGATTTAGTTACTAAAGAATTAGGACAAGAACCATCACGTGAGGTTAACCCAGATGAAGTTGTAGCTATGGGTGCTGCTATTCAAGGTGGAGTTTTAACAGGTGATGTTAATGATATAGTACTTCTTGATGTTACACCATTATCACTTGGTATTGAAACATTAGGTAGTGTTATGACAACTTTAATTCCAAGAAATACAACAATTCCAACATCAAAATCAGAAGTATTCTCAACTGCTGCTGATAATCAACCAGCTGTTGATATTCATGTATTACAAGGTGAACGTCCAATGGCTTCAGATAATAAGACATTAGGAAGATTCCAATTAACAAATATTCCACCTGCACCAAGAGGAGTTCCACAAATTGAAGTTAAATTTGATATAGATGCTAATGGTATTGTTAATGTTACAGCAAAAGATCTTGGTACTAATAAAGAACAATCTATTACAATTACATCTTCTACTAACTTATCAGATGAGGAAATAGAAAAAATGCGTAAAGAAGCTGAAGAAAATAAAGAGGCTGATGAAAAACGTAAAAAAGAAGCTGAAGTTAAAAATGAAGCTGAACAATTAATTTTCCAAACTGAAAAAGCTTTAAAAGATTTAGGTGATAAAGTAGATAAAAAAGAAAAAGAAGAAGCAGAAGACTTAATTAAAGAATTAAAAGATGCAATGGAAAAAGATAAAATAGAAGAAATTGAAGAAAAGAAAGAAAAACTTCAAGAGAAAGCGATGTCTTTAGCATCTAAAGTATATGAACAAGCAGCAAAAGAAAGACAATCTGAAGAAAAAGATGATAAAGAAGATACTAGTAAAAAAGATGATGATGTAAAAGAAGCAGATATAGAAGAAGAATAAAAAGAGAAGTTCTAGGTAACTAGAACTTATCTTTGGTTAGGAGAACTTATGGAAAAACAAAAAACTAGAAGTGAAATAGCAGAAAAATATAAATGGGATTTAACTAGAATTTATAAAAGTGATCAAGATTGGTATAATGATTACGAAGTATTAGATAATAAAAGTAAAGATATAAAAAAATATGAAGAAAATTTATTTGATAATAGTAAAAATTTAGAAAGTTATCTTAAATTAAGTGAAGAATTAGATAGACTTGAAAATAAATTATCAAGTTATGCTAGTCTAAGAGAAAGTGAAGATGCTACTAACACAAAATATCAACAAATGTCTTCACTTCTATCTGATTTAAGTATAAAGATAAATTCTTATGAATCATTCTTTGATGAGGCATTCTTTAAAACAAATTATAAAAAAATAGAGGATATGTTGGATGAAAATGAGTTTTTAGCTTCTTATAAAAAGTATTTTGAAAGAAAAAATAGATATAGAGATCACTATTTATCAAAAGAAAAAGAAGAATTGGTATCAGAGTTATTAAAGCCAATGTATACTGCAGGAAATATTTACTCAATGTTAACAGATGCAGAAATAAAGTATGGCAAAATAAAAGATGAAGAAGGAAAAGAAGTAGAACTTACTGATAGTAATTATTCAAGATTTATAACATCAAAAAATCAAAGAGTAAGAAAAGATGCTTTTAATATGATGTATGAAACATTATCAAATTATAAAAATACTTTAACACTTACATATACTGGTGATATAGATGCAATTATTGCACTTAATAGAATTTATAATTTTAAAAGTTCAAGAGAATCATCTCTTTATGGTGATAATATAGATTTGTCAGTATATGATAATTTAATTAAAAGTGTTCATAATAACTTAGATAAATTATTTAAATATTTTAAAGATAAAAAAGAAATTTTAAAATTAGATAAAATACATTTATATGATTTGTATGTAAAGGTAGTAAATGATACAGATAAAAAATATTCTTATGAAGATGCTATAGAAATAGTTTTAAAAGCTTTGGAACCATTAGGTGAAGATTACATTAAAAAAGCTAGGGAAATTTTTGATAATAGATTAGTAGATGTATATAACAATGTAGGAAAAAGAGGTGGGGCTTTCTCATCTGGTACTTATGATACTGATCCATATATTTTACTAAATTATGAAGAAAAATTGAGAGATGTATCAACAATTGCTCATGAACTTGGACATTCTATGCATACAAAATATTCAAAAGAAAATAATAAGAGACAATATAGTGATTATACTATTTTTGTGGCTGAGGTTGCATCTACTGTTAATGAATTATTACTTGCAAATTATATGCTAAAAACTAGTGATGATGATAATGAAAAAATGTCATTATTAAATGAACTTCTAGATAACTATAAGGCAACTATCTATAGACAAACAATGTTTGCTGAATTTGAACGTGAAATGTATAATAGAAGAGAAAATGGAGAACCATTAACAAATGATATGATATCTGATTACTATTATCAGTTAAATAAAGAATATTTTGGTGATGATGTAGTAGTTGATGATAATATTAGATATGAATGGATGAGAATTCCACATTTCTATAATGCTTTTTATGTTTATAAATATGCTACTAGTATGGCTGCATCAACATATATTGCAGATAAAATTTTAAGTGGCGATTTAGAATTTAGAGATAAATATATTAATTTCCTATCTATGGGATCTAGAGAATTTCCAATAGATGAATTAAAAACACTAGGGATAGATATGAATAGTAGTGAAGTAATAGATAATGCTCTTAAAAAGTTTGAACAATTAGAAGAGGAGTTTGTTACTTTATATAATAAAAAATAGAAGAAGGTGAAGTTATGGCAGATAAAAGGGATTATTATGAGGTTCTTGGTGTTGATAAAAATGCAACAGAACAAGAAATAAAAAGTGCTTTTAGAAAGAAAGCAAAACAGTATCATCCAGATTTAAATAAAGATAATCCAGATGCGGCTGAAAAATTTAAAGAAGCCCAAGAGGCGTATTCAGTTTTATCAGATGAAGGAAAAAGAAAAATGTATGATCAATATGGTCATGCAGGTGTAAATGGTTCTGCTGCTGGTTCTGGATTTGGAGGATTTTCTGATTTTTCATCAGCGGGCTTTGATTTTGGTGATATATTTGATTCAATTTTTGGTGGGTCAACTGGTTTCTCATCATCTGGTTTTGATTTTGGTGGTGATAATACATCAGGCAGAACAAGGGCAACTAGAGGTAGCGATGTTCTAATGAGAATGAGCTTGGATTTTGAAGAAGCTGTATATGGAACTGAGAAGAAATTTGATCTAGATGTAGTTGAAGATTGTGAAGAATGTAATGGAAAAGGTGGCTTTGATGAAGAAGTATGTAGTACTTGTCATGGAAGTGGAACTATAACAACAGAGCAACATACAATTTTAGGTTCTTTTATGTCAAGAACTACATGTCCTGACTGTAAAGGAATAGGAAAAACATATAAAAGAAAGTGCAGTAAATGTAAGGGCAAGGGTAAAATTAAAAGAAATAAAACTCTTACAGTTAATATTCCAGCTGGTATAAATACTGGAGATAGATTAAGAGTATCTAAAAAAGGTAATCCTGGTGCGAATGGTGGACCCAATGGTGACTTGTATTTAGAATTTATTGTAGATACTCATGAATATTTTATAAGAGATAATGCAGACATTTATTTAGAGATTCCTTTAACTATAACTGAAGCTATTTTAGGATGTAAAAAAGAGATACCAACTTTATATGGAAATGTTAAATTAAATATTTCTGCTGGTACTAATAGTGGTGATAAACAAAGAATTAGAGGTAAAGGAATTGATGATAAATATCATAAAACAAAGGGCGATATGTATGTAGTATTTAAGGTATATACTCCTAAAAAGTTATCACGTGAACAAAAATCTTTAATAGAAAAATTATCTAAAACTTCTTTAGAAACATCAGAAATAGAAAAATTTAATAAATTTACTAAAAAGAATGATAAATAATAAATCATTCTTTTTTTCTTCTTATTTACTTATAAATTAGATTAGTTTATAATAAAATATAGAAAAGAGGAGATATTATGAAATATTATTGTATAGGAATTAAGGGAACGGGTATGTCAACACTTGCTCAAATACTAAGTGATTTGGGAAATGAAGTGTCTGGGTATGATGATGCAAAAGCTCATAAATTTACTCAAGATGGCTTAGAAAAGAGAAATATTAAGATATATTATGATCATGATCATGAAATAGATAAAGATACAATTGTTACTTATAGTGTAGCATTTAGCAAAGATCATCCCGAAATGATGAGAGTTAAAAATCTAGGGTTAAAAATCAAAAAATATTCAGAATTAATGGGAGATATAATAGATCAATTTGAAACTATTGGTGTAAGTGGAACCCACGGTAAGACAACTACTTCATCACTAATTAGACATTTACTAGAAAATACAAAAGGTTGCAATTACTTTATAGGTGCAGGAGATGGAATGGCTACTAAAGATAATAAATATTTTGTTGTAGAAAGTGATGAATTTAATAGACATTTTACAGATTATAGACCAGTATATTCAGTTATTACTAATATTGAAAAAGAGCATCTTGAGTGCTATAAAGATATAGATGATATTAGAGATACTTTTGAAATTTTTGCTAATCAAACAAAAAAAATGGTAGTTGCAAATGGTGATAACTGTGAGGTTAGAAAAATAAATTATAAAATACCTGTTAAATTTTATGGATTTAATGAAGATAATGATATTGTAATTAAAAATATGGAATTATTAGAGACTGGGTCTTTATTTGATTTATATATTGATGGTAATTTATATGGACATTTTGATATTCCATTATATGGAAAACATATGGTATATGATGCAGCTGCTGCAATTGTAATAGCAAGTGAGCTTGGACTTGAAAAAGATACAATTCATAAACTTTTAGAAACTTTCCATAATGCTAAAAGAAGATTTGCAGAAGAGAAAATTGGTAATACTATTATTATAGATGATTATGCTCATCATCCTACAGAAATTGAGGTTACATTAAACGCAGTAAAACAAAAATATCCTGATAAGAGATTAGTAGTTGTTTTTAAACCAAATACATATTCTAGAACTAAGGATTTTAAAGATGAGTTTATTAAGGCTTTTAAAATAGCAGATAAGACCTATCTAACAGAAATTGATTGTAATAGAGAACGTCAAGAGGACTATAAGGGAATAACTTCTAGTATAATTACTGATGAGTTAGATAATGGAGAAATTATTAGTGAAGATACAATAGATAAATTAAAAGATGAAAAGGACTCTGTAGTATGTTTTATGGGTTGTGCTTATGTTGATGGATTAATAAATGCCTTTAAAAAAATATTAAATAAATAAGTTTAATCATAAATTAAAGCATAGAAGTTAAGGTAAAATACTTACCTTTTTTCTTTTATATAACTAGAAAATTTGTTATAATAAGTCTAGTGGTGAAGTAAAGTGAAACGTAATGAAGTAAATAGAGAATTATTAAGTCCAATGATGAGACAATATATGGAAATAAAAGATAATTATGAAGATAGTATTATCTTTTTTAGACTTGGTGACTTTTATGAAATGTTTTTTGAAGATGCAATTATTGCGTCTCGTGTATTAGAATTAACTTTAACTGGAAAACAAGCTGGATTAGAAGAGAGAGTGCCAATGTGTGGAATTCCACATCATGCATATGCTTCGTATGTGGATACATTAATAGATAAGGGATATAAGGTTGCTATATGTGAACAATTAGATGATCCTAAAGAAGTAAAAGGAATGGTTAGAAGAGATGTTATTCAAGTAGTAACAAAGGGTACTAGATTGGATGAAAATATTGATTCTAAGTCAAATAACTATATAGCTAATATATATAATTTTGATTATTGCTTTGGAGTTAGTTTTGCAGATATATCAACTGGTGAAGTAAATTGTATGCTTATTGAGGGAGATAAAGATAGACTAATAAAAGAAATTACTAAATTTGGTTTTAAAGAGATAATAGTAAATGATACTATAAATAGGGAAATAGTTGAGGTACTTAGAAAAAATTATAATATATTAGTAACAATAACAACAGATGAGTCAAATGATGACAATTATTCTTATATTTATAAAGATATAGATGATATAAGAATAACTACTACTATTAAACATTTATTAGCTTATATTATTGAGACTAAAAAAGGTGATTTGCATCATTTACAAAAATGTAAGGTTATTAAGAATAGTGAATATTTAGAGTTTGATAATAATACTAAGAAGAATTTAGAATTAACAGAAACTTTACGTAATAGAGAGCGTCAATTTAGTTTATTGTGGTTGTTAGATAAGAATAAGACTGCTATGGGATCAAGATACTTAAAGTTTAATATTGAAAATCCATTAACTGATAAAAAAGAAATATTAAGAAGATATGATATGGTAGAAAGATTATCTACCGAGTTTATTTTAAGAGATGATTTAATAAAGGAATTAGATAATGTTTATGACCTTGAAAGGCTAGCTGGTAGAATTACTTATGGTAATTTAAATGCTAAAGACTTATTACAATTAAAATCTTCACTTAAATCTCTTCCAAGTATTAAAAACATATTGGAGCAATTGCATTTTGATAAAAAATTAGAGACATTAGATGAACTTTATGCTTTACTAGAAAAAACAATATTGGAAGATGCTCCTTTTTCATTACATGAAGGTCATTTAATAAAAGAAGGCTATAATGATGAATTGGATGAATTAAAGAAAATTATGAGTGGTTCAAAAGATTTTATTTTAAGACTAGAACAAGAAGAAAGAAAAAGGACAGGTATTAAAAATTTAAAGGTAGGATTTAATAAAGTATTTGGTTATTATATAGAAGTATCAAAAGGACAAAAAGATCAAATTAAGGAAGAGTATGGTTATGAGAGAAAACAGACTCTTGCTAATTGTGAAAGATATGTAACACCACTTTTAAAAGAAAAAGAAAATATTATTTTAGGAGCAGAAGAGAAAATAATTAATCTAGAGTATAAGTTATTTATGGATATTAGACAAGTTGTAAAAAGATATATTCCAAATATTCAAAAAATAGCTAAAGTAATTAGTGAAGTTGATATGTTACAATCCTTTTCTATAGTTAGTGATAAATATAAATTTGTAAGGCCACAAATAACAGATGAAAATGTAATTAAATTAATAGATTGTAGACATCCGGTAGTAGAACAGGTAATGATGGATAAATACATTGCTAATGATATTATAATGGATAAAAATACGGATATTTTATTAATTACTGGACCTAATATGGCTGGTAAATCTACTTATATGAGACAATGTGCAATAACAGTAATAATGGCTCAGATAGGATGTTTTGTTCCATGTAAAAGTGCTATTCTACCAATTTTTGATAAAATATTTACAAGAATAGGCGCAAGTGATGATTTAGTAAGTGGTGAATCTACTTTTATGGTGGAAATGAAAGAGGCAAATTATGCTATACAAGAAGCTACAAAGGACAGTCTTATATTATTTGATGAATTAGGACGTGGAACGGCAACTTATGATGGAATGAGTTTGGCTCAAGCTATACTTGAATATATTCATGATAAAATTAAAGCTAAAACAATGTTTTCTACTCATTACCATGAACTAACTGTTTTAGAAAAGGACTTAAAACATTTAAAAAATGTACATGTATCTGCAATAGAAAAAGAAGGACAAATTACTTTTTTACATAAAGTAAAAGCTGGTGCAGTAGATAAAAGTTATGGTATACATGTAGCATCTCTTGCTCATTTGCCTAAATCATTAATTAAAAGGGCAGATGAAATACTAAATGTTTATGAAAAGAAAAATGTAAAAAAAGAAACGTTTACTCAAACATCCTTATTTGAATTAGAAGAAAAAGAAGTAGATAAAATGGAACAAACTAATGAAATTGAAGAAAAAATCAAATCAATTAATCCTTTGGAAATGACACCAATGGATGCGTTAAGTTATTTATATGAGTTGAAAAAGAGTCTAAAAAAATAAAATATAGTGACAAAGCATATATATTAATATATAATATAGTTGTAAGGAGTGTTGTGTAATGAAAGAAAGAAATATTGCAGTTGCTATTATATTATCTATAATAACATGTGGAATCTATGGTATTTATTGGTTTATTATGATAACAAATGAGGCAAAATCATATAGTGAAGATGCAACATTTGCATCAGGTGGAATGGCATTTTTCCTAACACTTATAACATGTGGGATTTATGGAATTTATTGGGCATATCAAATGGGTAAAATTATTGATAGAGCACAACAAAAAAATAATTTGCCAAACACAGATAATTCAGTGTTATATTTAGTATTACAAGTATTTGGTTTAGCAATTATAAATTATGCCTTAATGCAAAATGATATTAATCAAATTACTAAAATAAAAAATGCACAATTTAAAGCTTAAGGCTTTTTTTCTTTATGAAGAAAATAATATTATTAGTTTTGATTTTTATAATATATTTTATTTTAGTATTTAAATTTAATATTTATATTCCATGTTTATTTCACAAAATAACTAACTTATATTGTCCTGGTTGTGGAGTTACTAGAATGATTATTTCACTATTAAAAGGTAATTTATATCAGGCTTTTAGATATAATATGTTAATATTTATACTTACTCCATTTTTAATGTTTTTTATTTTTGATTATATTATAAGTAGAAAAAAACAAAGAGATGCTTTATATGAAAAAATACCAAATAGTATTTGGTATATACTAATAATAGTTTTAGTGATATTTGGAATAATTAGAAATATTTTTCCATTTTTTGCACCAACTATTATTTAAAAATTTAAAATACTATGATAGAATTAAGTGGGTGATATTTATGAAGAACAGAAGTGAACTTAGAGAAATTATTATGAAAGTTATATATCAAACATATATACTTAATAAAACAAAGCTAGATTTTGATATAGATAATTTAATTAAAGAACAATTAGAAGTAGAAAATGAATTTGTTAATGATAGTGTTAAAGGCATAATAGAAAAACAGGAAGATATAAATTCTATTGCAAATAAATATATGAAAGATTGGACAATTGATAGATTAAATAAAGTAGATAAAGCTATTTTATCACTTGCTATATATGAACTATTTTATACTAATACACCAAGTGTTGTTGCCATTAATGAGGCAATTGAATTATCAAAGAAATATTCTGAGGAAAAAGTTGTTAAATTAATTAATGGAGTATTAGATAATATTTATCATAGTGAGGATTTAAATGAACAGTAAATATATTACAGTAACGCAGTTAACTAGATATATTAAATATAAAATAGATAATGATACTAATTTAAATGAGGTGTTTTTAAAAGGAGAAATTTCTAATTTTAAAGCGCATTCAAGGGGACATTTTTATTTTACTATAAAAGATGAAGGTAGTAGAATTAATGCAATTATGTTTTCTTCTCAAACTAAAAAAATTAAATTTGTTCCAACTGATGGAATGAAGGTACTTGTAACTGGAAAAATAAGTGTGTTTGAGGCCAATGGAGCATATCAAATATATGTAAATGATATGTTAGAAGATGGCGTAGGTAATTTATATGTTGCTTATGAACAATTAAAGAAAAAATTAGAAGAAGAAGGTCTATTTAGAAAAGAATTAAAAAGAAAAATTCCTAAAATACCAAATAGAGTAGGGGTTATAACTGCACCTACTGGTGCTGCTATTAAGGATATAATATCAACTATTAAAAGAAGATGGCCTTTAGTAGAGATAATTTTATTTCCGTCACTTGTACAAGGAGAAAATGCTAAAGATGATATAGTAAGGCAAATTGAAAGAGCTAAGGATTATGATCTTGATACATTGATTGTTGGTCGTGGTGGAGGTTCAATTGAGGATTTATGGCCTTTTAACGAGGAAATAGTTGCAAGAGCTATATTTGATTGTAATATACCTGTAATTAGTGCTGTTGGGCATGAAATTGACTTTACAATAGCTGATTTTGTTGCAGATCTAAGAGCACCTACTCCAACAGGAGCAGCAGAGCTTTCAGTACCACAAAGTGCAGATGTAAAAACTTATTTAGAACAATTAAAAATAAGATTAAATAAATCTTTGCAAAATAGATTAAATTTAAAAAGGCAAAAATTAAATGAAATAAAAAAACGACAAATATTTAAAAATCCAATTACGATTTATCAAGCAAAGGAGTTAATGTATTCTAATGTTTTAGATAATTTTAAACACGTAACAGCATCTTTATTAAATGATAAAAGAAATATGTTAAATAATGTGACTAGTTCATATATATTTAAAAATCATGAATTATTGATAGAAAAACAAAAAAATAAATATAGTTTGATACTATCAAAATTAGAAACATTAAGTCCTTTAAAGACAATACAAAGAGGATATACTATTACTAAAAAAGATAACAAAGTAATAACTAAGAAAAGTATGCTAAAAAAAGGTGATAAATTAGAAATAAGCTTTAGTGATGGAGATATTTTAACTGAAGTAATTAAATAGGAGGAAAAAAGTGGCAGAAAAACAAGAATTAAGTTTTGAAGAAAACTTAGAAAAACTAGAAACTATTGTAAAAAAATTAGAAACTGGAGAAACACCATTAGATGATGCTATTAAAGATTTTGAAGAAGCAATGAAACTTGCTAAAACATGTGATGAAAAATTAAAAAATGCAGAGGAAGCTATTACTAAAATAGTAAATACTGATGGTTCACTTTCTGATTTTAAAGTAGAAGAGTAGATTAAATGACTTATTGAAATAGATAAGTCATTTTTTATTTTAAATTTTTTCTTTTAAAATCAAAGATATTTATTAAATGGAAAATTTTAAATAATATATTTTAAAAAAATAAGATAAGACTATTAATGTAGTAAAGTTTTAAGGAGTGATTTTTTTGAAATGTAAAAATTTGTTTTTAAAAATTTTAATACTTCTCCTTACTATCATACCCATAAATGTATTTGCATATTCAAATAATATAATCGCATCAGGTAAAACAATAGGAATAGAAGTTAATTCGAAAGGAGTTTTAGTAGTAGGTTTTTATAAAATTGATGATAAATATATAGCCAAAGAAGCTGGATTTCAAACTGGTGATATTATAAGAAAAATAAATAACACCAATATAGATGATATTGAATCAATGATAGAAACTATAAATAATGAAAATAATGAAAAAGTAGACTTTACTATAATAAGAGATAATAAGGAAAAACAACTAGAATTAACCTTAATAAAAGATAAAGATGATATCTTAAAAACAGGACTTTATGTAAAAGATCAGATAAATGGCGTTGGAACTCTTACATATATAGATCCTAAAACAAAAACATTTGGAGCACTAGGTCATGAAATACTAGAGAGTACAACAGCTAAGAAGTTTGAAATAAAAGATGGTAAAATATTTGATGCCAATGTATCTAATATAACAAAAAGTAGAAATGGAAAAGCAGGAGAGAAAAATGCTAACTATGATAAAATGGATGTAGATGGAAATATATCAGATAATGATATAACTGGTATATATGGAACTTATAGTGAAAATATTGAAAATATGGATACTATAGAAGTTGGAGATAGTAATGATATAAAAACTGGAAAAGCAACAATTAAAACAGTAATAGAAAATGATGTAGTAGAAGAGTTTGATATAAATATAATTGGAATAGATACTAATAGTAAAACTAAGAATATTTTATTTGAAGTTACTGATAAAAAATTATTAGAAAAAACAGGTGGAATAGTACAGGGAATGAGTGGTTCTCCAATAATTCAGAATAATAAAATAATAGGAGCAGTAAATTATGTAATAGTTAATGATACTACAAAAGGATATGGAATATTTATAACAACAATGTTAGAGGAAGGAGAAAACTAAAGAGCTAAGGCTCTTTTTTAGTATATTTTAAAGTATTTTGCTAATAATATAACTGGTGATAAATATGGATATAATTGAAGCTTTAAGAATAATACCTAGAAGTTTAATAAGTTTAATAGCACTGTTTTTAATTACTAAATTACTAGGTAAAAAACAGGTATCAGAACTTAGTTTATTTGATTATGTTATAGGTATATCTATTGGTAACTTTACAGCTGAGATGGTAATGGATATAGAAGGACAATATATAAATGGAATAGTAGCTATGTTAACATTTGGTTTATTTGCATATTTTGTTTCTATAATAACTATGAAAAATATTACTATAAGACGATTAATAACAGGTGTTCCAACTATTATTATAGATGATGGTAAGATACTTGAGAATGCTATGAAAAAGGTAAATATAGACGTTAATGATTTATTAGAAGAATCACGTATATCAGGTTATTTTGATATATCAGAAATATCATATGCAATAATGGAATCATCTGGAAAAATTAGCTTCTTACCAAAAGATGAAAATACAAATGTTACTAAAAAAGATTTACCAAATTATAAGAGTGCGAAAAAAAAGACTTTAACAAGTAATATAATAATGGATAAAAATTTGATGATAGAAAATATTAAAAATACGGATAAATCATTGGACTGGTTTATTCATGAATTAAAATTAAAGGGCTATGATACATATGATAATATATTATTGGCTACTTATAACAATAACAAAATAACAGTTTATGAAAAAATAAATAAAAAGGCAAAGGATGTTTTAGAATAACTTTATTTTTTCTTTAAATTATGTTAGTATATATAACTAAATAAGGAAGTGGTATTTTGAAAGTTTGGACAAAAGTACGCCTAAAAGATAAAAATAAAGACATAGAATTAATATCAAAATCCCTAGCTAATTATTTATATGGATATGGGCCAATTAAGGATTTGACTAGGAAATATAAAATTAGTGAAAAAGATAGAAAAATAATAGATTGTTATACTGCTAATAGGATCGCAGGACTTCTATTTTTATATTTGGCACATGATACTAAAAGAATAAATGATATAGTTAATAAATATAATATTCCAGATGGTATTATAAGTGAAATATTACCAGAAATAGAAGGATATATAGAAAAATAATCACCAATTTGATGATTATTTTTTTGTAGAATAAATGTATTTTTAAGTTTTTTATTATAAGTATAAAAGAACACTAAAAAAGCCTATTAACATAACGATAACTAAGATAATAGAAATAATTTTAACTAATTTTTGATTCATAAAAACACCTCTAAAATAATTATAAATTAATTGTAGAAAAAAGTAAATTACTTTTTAGAATTAATGATTATTATATCTAATATAAATATATAAAGGAGCATTTATGAAAGATATAATAAAAAAAATAAAAGATAACAAATTACTATTTATAATAACAATAATTACAATAATATTTTTAATAATGGGAATACTTTATCCAGCATTAATAACTAAAAGTAATAAGACACTAATAAAGAGCTCTTTAGATAATTTCTTTTTGGCTATAAAAAATAATAAATTAAATTATCAAGCTTCAATAATATCAACACTTACATCTAATGTAATAATAACTTTATTAATATGGTTACTGGGAATTTCTATTATTGGATTACCTGTAATTATAATGCTTTTAATAGCAAAAAGCTTTATTTTAGGTTTTTCAATTAGTAGTATTATTTCAGTATATAAGGTAAAGGGTATTTTAATAGCGATAGTTTATATAATTCCTATAGTAATTAATTTATTAATTAGTTATATATTATGTTATTATGCTATTAGTTTTTCTATTATGCTATTTAATTATTTATTTAGAAAAAGGGAATATAGTAGAAAAATAATTGTAAAAAGGTATATAAAAATACTTTTGTTTTCGATAAGTAGTATAATAGTATCATCTGTAGTAGAAGTGTTTTTAATACCTATTATTTTAAAATATATTATTTAATTAGGGCCTTACTATTTATTTAATATTTGTGTCAATTTACACTTGATTATTTACAATAATTTGTCTATAATTATATTAGATAGTAGGAGGGTTAACAAAAATGAAAGAGTTAAATATAATCTTAACAGAATTAGGAATTAGTAAAGTAAGATTGGCTAAATATTTAGGTGTTTCAAGACAAATGTTATATAACTATTTAGCAATAGAAAATTTAGATGAATGGCCTAAAGAAAAATCTGCCAAATTATTTAGTTTATTAAATATAGAAAATAAAGAAGAGTTAAATAATATAAAAATAACTGGTGAATATATTATAGATGTAGAACATCGTTTAAAAGAGGGTGTTAAAGACTCTTCTAATAAAGAAGTGATTGCAGATTTAAAGGGATTTAATAGAAAAGAACAAGAATTACTTTCTGATATTATAAATTTATTAAAAGAAAAACTTGCTAGTGATAAGACTAAAAATACTTATAATACATATCTTTATTTGTATCATTTTTTACAATCAATGGATACTGCTGAGGAGTTAAAATATATTCTAGGATATACTTCTAAATCTCTTGGATTTGTTGATCCTATGGAATTTGTGTTTAATAAAGATAAACAATTTATTTTTGAAAGTATAATGTTTTCTGCTATGACACTATATAATAGTGGAAATGCATCCAAGACTAGATTAAGTGAATCACATAAAAGATTTGTTGAAGATATAGAACATAAAAATGAGGAAAAATTATCTCGTACTCAAGAGTTAAATACTGCTAAAATACAAGCTTTAAAAGAATTAGGATATACAGAGATAAATGAAGATAATGCTAAAGAAGTATTAGAAAAGATTGCTGAAATAGAATCTAGAAAAGTATAAGTAGAGAAGAGTAAAGATACACTATTTTTAGTGTATCCTTTTTAAATGATTATTAATTATAATTCCTATTATTATAAGAACCTGTTCCAAAAAATAAGAAGAATATTATAAATAATACAATTATAAATCCCCAACTCCAACCAAATCCATCATTATTATTATTTGTCCCTTGATTACAGCCACCACCAGTATAATAATACATAGGAGTACCACCATAATAATACATATATCAAAACTCCTTTCAATATATTGTATTAATATATTTAAAAGATTAGTATAATAGATTACCTATAAATAAGTAAAAAACAACTACTCTCTTAACTTCCTATAATTGATATTATGTTAACTTCTATAATTAAATTACTTTTAAATATAAATAAAATATACATAAATAAATTTAAATTAATAATACTAATACTAATATTATTACTACTACTACTCTATATTTATATTAGATAGATAAGTTGTTGATATATTATTTATTATTAATTGGTAAATAAATTTAAAATTTATAAATTAACTAAATTATTAATTTAATTAAATTAAATTTTAATTAAACATAAATACTTATATTAATAGATATCTTTAATATACACTTATATACACTTATATGTATTTATTTAAATCTATCTATTATTATGTTATATAGTTATATATAAATAAAAAGTGAAAAATAATATATCACTACTCTCTTCATAAAATATTTTTAATGATAGGGGACTTATAATAAAAAATTAGAGTTAATTCTAAGCAATTTAAATTATGTTAGATGTATGATTATATACTTAAATTCATTTAAATTAACTTAAAAAATGTATAAAATATTATTTTTTATTCCATAATAGTGGTATAGGAGGAATAAATATATGACAAAAAACAAAAAAATAAATAATAGTATAAAATGTGATGTAGAAAGTTGCAAATACAACGATTGTGAAGCTAATGAATGTGAATTAGATGAGGTTAAAATAGGGTGTTCATGTGATAATGATAATTGTACATCAACTAGTGAAACAAAATGTGAAAGTTTTGAGGAGAATACAGATACTGATAAGAAAATGCCAGATGATGATATAGATGAAGAAATTACTGATACTGAATATGAAGTAACTCAAGAAGAGGATGATACTCTTGCTAATGAAGATGAGTAATTAAAAAAGACTTAATTTTATTTAAGCCTTTTTATTTTTTTATTAATCCCCTACTCTAACTCGTCAAGAATACTTTTTCCGAATGATGGTACATCGACTGAAAAATTATCAGCAATAGTTGCACCTATATCAGCAAATGTTTCAAGTACTTCAAGTTTTTTTGGATTTTTAAAATTTCTACTATAAATAATGACTGGTACATTTTCTCTTGTATGATCATTACCTGGGAATGTAGGATCATTACCATGATCAGCAGTTATTATAAGTAAATCATCTTCTTCAAGTTTATTTAGAATCATAGGTATTTCTACATCTAATTCTTCTATTGCTCTTGCATAACCCTGAACATCTCTTCTATGACCGTATAAGCTATCAAAATCAGCTAAGTTAACCATACATAAACCAGTAAATTTTTTATCCATAATATCAGTAAATTTATTAATTGCTTCACTATTATTAGAGGCTTTTATATTTTTGTTAATTCCTTGGCCATCAAAAATATCATTTATTTTACCTATTCCTATTACATTATATTTATTATCAATTAAATTGTCTAAAACACTTCTGGTTGGAGGTTTTATTGAATAATCTCTTCTTTCACTATTAATAAATCTATAATGTCCTGGTTTACCTGTAAAAGGGCGAGCAATTACCCTACCTACTCTCCACTCTTCTTTTAAAGTAAGTGCACGTATTCTTTCACAATATTCATATAAAGTTGCGATTGGTATGCAATCTTCATGAGCAGCAACTTGTAGGTCAGAGTCAGCTGATGTATATACAATTAATGATCCATAATTTTGTTGTCTTTCACCAAGTTCATTTATAATATCTTCATTTAGTGAACATTTATTACCAATAACTCGTCTACCAGTAATTTCCTCAATTCCATTTAAAATATCAAAAGTAAAGCCTTGATTAAATGTTTTAAATGGAATGTTATTTTTAACACCCATCATTTCGTAATGACCATTTAGGGTATCCTTACCAGTATTAGTTGGTTTAGCAATTGTATAATATGCATCAACATTATCATCATCAATCATGTTTAGTGTGTCTAAAAAGCCTATTTTTTTAAGATTTGGAATAAATAAATTACATTGTTCATTTACGTGTCCTAGTGTATTTGCACCAACATCACCATAATTAATGGCATCAACTGCTTCTCCTACACCTAGAGAATCTAATACCATTAAAAAAACTCTTTTAAATTTCATAATAATCACCTTAATTCTTATACTCTCTAGGATGATATTTTTTATAATCTTTACTTACTTTATCATCACTTATATGAGTATATATTTTTGTAGTAGAAATATCTGAATGCCCAAGCATTTCCTGAATACTTCTTAAATCTGCTCCTCTATTTAATAAGTGAGTAGCAAATGAATGCCTCAAAGTATGTGGTGAGACATCTTCATTTAATCCTTTTTCTTTTAATAATTTTTTTAATATCTTAAAAAAACCTTGCCTTGTCATCTTCTTTCCATGATTGTTTAAAAATAGACACACTTCATTATAATTATTTTTAAGCATTGAACTTCTAACAGATAAATATTTTTTTAAATAATATATTGAATATTCTCCAATTGGAATTATTCTTTCTTTACTACCTTTACCCATAACCCTGATAATACAATTTTCTAAATCAATATCATTAATAGTTAGGGAAATAAGTTCAGAAACTCTTAAACCAGTTCCATACATTAATTCTAACATAGCTTTATTACGTTGGTCAAATGCTGTTTTTATATCTATATCTAATAGTTTATCAATATCTTCCATACTAAGAGTCTTGGGAAGAGATTTTTTTAATTTTGGACGATCTATAAATAGAGACTCATCATTTTTTACAAGACTTTCCTTTACTAGATATTTATGAAAATTTTTGATAACTGTTAAATTATGAGCAATGGTACTATTTTGATCATTCATTCTTTCTTTTAAAAAATCTAATATATTATTTTTTTTAATATCATTTATATACACTATATTATTAGATTTTAAATATTTACTATATTCATTTAAATCATTATTGTATGATTCTTTTGTTTTTATGGAAAGGCCTTTTTCAAAAACGCAATAATTTAAAAAATCTAGAATTGCATCATCTATTTTCATACTATCACCAACATATATATTATATAAAATATGCTTGTAAAAAACAAGTGATGGCTATATAATATATAGCAATAGTCGAGGTTTAATATGGAAAAATTAAGAGAAAATATAGATATGTTTAATAAGTATGAATTTGGTATAGAATTAGAATTTACAAATATACGATTAAATGATCTTTATGAAATATTAAATAGAAAAAATATTGATTTAAAATATATAAGAAGAAAGTCTAAAAATGAGGATTATGATACTTGGATTTTAGGAACTGATAGTACTGTATCACGTAACTATGAAAATGATTTTATTGGAGGAGAATTATCAAGTAAGATTATGACTGATAATATTGCTGATTGGAAAACTTTAAAGAAAATATGTGAAGCTTTAAGAGAGTGTCATGGAAGGCTTGATGACTTTTGTAGTAATCAAATAACTATAAACATAGCTAATTTAAAAAATAAAGAAAAATTTCTTGAGGTTCTTTGCAAATTAATAGCAGTTTATGAAAAAGAAATTGAAATGTTTTATATGGGAGATAAATATTTTGATAGAAAGGCAAAAAAGTTATTTGCAAGAAGCATACAAGAAAAATTGCTTGATAAAGTTGATAAAATAGATTTTAATAAATATTATATGTTCAACCGTGATAAAAAACATATAGAAGATATTTTATATGTATATCCATATGCATTTCTATGGAATGATGGTATTAGTTTAGATAAAATGTATTTAAAACATTTAATTGAAATAAGATATCCAAATGGTACATTATGTGAAAAAACTGTTCAAAATAATGTTAATTTTTCTATAAAATTAATTGATGCGATTAATGAAAAAAAGTTTGATATAAAATATTTGGATTATAGGATAAATGATGAGAAAAAAGAGATGGATAAAAACAAAAAAATAGTATTTGATGAAGATAAATTTTATGAATTGATAGAAATAATTTCAACATCAGAAGATGATAAAATAGATTTTGATAGACAATTTCAAAAAGTTTTAAAAACTAAATAATTATGATAAAATGAGGATGGTGATATAAATGGAAAAACCATTAGCGTTAAAACTTGCTCCAAAGAGTTTAAAAGATATTATTGGACAAGAACATTTGATAGGAAAAGGGAAAATTTTATCTAATTTAGTAAAAAATAAAAAATTATTTTCAATGATTTTATATGGTAAACCTGGTATAGGTAAAACATCTATTGCTAATGCTATAGTTAATGATTTAGGTATAAGATATAGATTTTTAAATGCTACAATAAATACTAAAAAAGATTTGGATATAGTGATAGAAGAAGCAAAAATGTATGATGGATTAGTTTTAATTATGGATGAAATTCATAGATTAAATAAGGATAAGCAAGATATACTTCTACCTCAACTTGAATCTGGTTTAATTACTTTAATTGGTATGACTACGTCTAATCCATATCATGCTATTAATCCAGCAATTAGAAGTAGATGTCAATTATTTGAACTTCATGAATTATCTACAAAAGATATTATAAAAGGACTTAAAAAGGCTATAAAAAGCGAATATTTGAAAGATATAGAAATAGATAATAAAACTATTGAGTTGATAGCAAATATCTCAGGAACTGACCTTAGATATGCTTATAATTTGTTAGAAGTTGCTTACTACTCTACTGATGATAAAGTAATAACTTTAGAGAAAATTAAAAATATAAATAATAAACCAGTTTTTTTCTCAGATAAAAATGGAGATGGTCATTATGATGTATTGTCTGGGCTACAAAAGTCAATAAGGGGTAGCGATGTAGATGCTGCACTTCATTATTTAGCTAGACTTACTGTAGAAGGTGATTTAGAGTCAATATATAGAAGACTTTCTGTTATAGCATATGAAGATATAGGACTTGCAAATCCAGCTATAGGGCCGAGATTAGATGCTGCTATTAATGCTGCTGAAAGAACTGGTTTGCCAGAGGCTAGAATACCTTTAGGTACGATAGTAACAGAAATGGCTCTATCTCCAAAATCTAATACTGCACATGTTGCTTTTGATAAAGCTATAGAGGATATTGAAAAGGGAAATACAGGTAATTTACCACCTCATATAAAAACAGATTCTAAGGACTATAAATATCCACATGATTATAAGGGTGCATATGTTGTACAACAGTATTTACCAGATAAAATTAAAAATGTTAAATATTATCAACCTAAAGATATAGGATATGAAAAAAATTTAAAAGAAGTATATGAAAGATTAGAAAAAATAAAAAACAGTTATAAATAAAGACCAATATTAGTTATTGATCTTTATTTTCTTTTTGAATAAATACATCCACAATAATCTTGCCTATATAGATTATATTCTTTTGATAATTCTATACTTCTTTTATAGCCATTTTTCTTTTTAAAATCAGAATATAAATAATTAGCTTGATATAATTTATCTAAATTTTCTCCTATTTCATTAATCCAAGTACTATTTTTATGTGGAGATAGTGAAAGTGTTGTTGTAAAATAATCAAAGTTTAGATTGCTAGCTATCTTAGCAGTCTCTTCTAATCTTAAATTATAACATTTGTAGCACCTTTTTCCTCTTTCTTTTTCATTTTCTAAATCTTTGGCTATGTCAAAGAATTTTTTTGGTTCATAATTTCCTTCTATTATATTAATTGGATATTTTATTTTAAATTTTTTGATAAACTTTTTTATTTCATCTAACCTCTTATTGTATTCGACTTCTTCTGTAATATTGGGATTATAAAAGAAAATTGTTATATGAAAATAATTACCAAGTCTTTCTAATACGGCAGAAGAACATGGAGCACAACAAGCATGTAATAATAAATTTGAACCCATTGGAATTTTTTTTAATTCTTCCTCCATTAAATTATCATAATTCATCATAATCACCTTTTTCTTAAATTAATATATCATAACTTTAATGTTTTTTACATATTTTTTATTATGAATAGAACATTATTTAGTTTTTTAATAACATTTTTTGCAGGGATTACTACTTTAATTGGGCTTTTACCAATTTATATAAAGAGATTTAATACATCAAAGATAATATCATCATCTCTTGCTTTTTCAGCTGGTGTTATGATTAGCATATCAATATTTTCTCTTATTCCAGAATCTTCTCTTTTAATAAGAAATGAAATAAAATATTTTCCAACTATATTAATAGTAATGATATTTGTAGTCATTGGTATTTGTTTTTCGAATAAGATAGATAGGAAAATAGAGGAAAAAATATCTAATAACAACTTATATAAATTAGGAATAATATCTATAATAGTACTTATTTTGCATAATATACCTGAAGGTATTACAACATTTATTTCTACTAAAGCTAATGTTTCTTTAGGACTTAGTTTATCAATTGGAATAGCTTTACATAATATACCTGAAGGTATTTCTATAGCTGTACCTATATACTACTCTACTAAAAATAGAAAAAAGGCTATTTTATATACATTAATATCTGGATTTTCAGAATTTTTAGGTGCTGTTATAGCATATTTATTCTTAGCAAAATATATAAATAATTTACTATTAGGAATTATATTAGCAATTACTGCTGGCATTATGTTACATATTTCAATTTATGAATTATTACCAAATTCTTTTTCTTATAAAATGAGAAAATGTACCTATTTTTTCTTTATAATAGGTTTTATAGTAATGATTATTTGTGATACTTTAATTTAATTGTTGAAAAATATATAAAATATGATATAATTAAGGAACCATTTTATAAGAAGGGAGTATAAATTATATGGATATAAAAGTATTTTTAATTAGGATTGTAGCATGTTTTTTTTTAAGTATACTAATTGGTATTGAAAGACAATATAGACATAAACTAGTTGGTTTAAGAACCAATGTTTTAGTTAGTTTGGGTGCTTTCTTATTTGTATATACATCTTTTGCAAGTAATATTAATGATAAAACAAGAATTGCTGCTCAAGTGGTATCTGGCATTGGTTTTTTAGGTGCTGGTGTTATTATACGTGAAGGAAATAAAATAAAAGGTCTTAATACAGCTGCTACTTTATGGTGTGTGGCAGCAATTGGTGTATTAACGGCTAGTGGTATGATAATAGAAGCTTCTGTTGGAACATTTTTAGTATTACTTTCGAATGTGTTTTTAAGATTAATTTCTATATCAATTATGGATCGTATTAAAAAATATCAAAAAGAAGAATGTACAATTAATATTTCTTGTAAAAAAGATTCAGAAGTAGTTATTAGAACAATATTTTCTAAATATTTAGAGAATAACAGTTTAGGTATGGATAGTTTAGAAAGAAGCGAAATAACAAATGATGAGGTTAAATTAAAAGCTATTATTGTAACTACAAGACCTACTTTAATTGAGGATTTAGTAACTAATATAAGTGCTGAAATTGGGGTTTCTTATGTTTCTTGGAAACATGAAAAATTATATAGTAGTGATAATGAAGATTTAGATGACGACGAATAAAGACATCCAATGTGGATGCCTTTTTTTTGTTATTCTTCTTCAGTTTCTTCTTTAGTTTCTTCTTTATTATTATTTTTAGTTTCATTATATTCTTTAACTAAAACTTTAGAATTTTCTAATTCTTTATCATTATTAATTTCATCTTGTTCACTATTTTTTTCATTTAACATGGATTCTAAATCCTCGTCATCGATAATAGCACCAATATTGTTATCTTTGTCTTCAACACTTTCTTCTATTAAGTCATCTTTAGTACCAGAAATTTTATATTCTTTAGCATCGCTATCATAATATGCTTCAAAGATCTTGCCTTGCTTATCTAGTCCAACTATATTATCTAAATTTATATATTCTATATTTAGACTAGCAGCGTTTTTCACTATACAATCTAATTCATCAATTTTATTAGGTGATAAGTCTTTAATAGTTGACATATAGTTATTTAATTCATTGATTGGTACAAATGATACTTCTAGATTTTGATTTAGTATTTTATCATCTATTAGTTCTTCATAATTATCATCTATAGTATCGTCTTTTTCTATATTTTTTTCTTTTAGTTCATTAATTTCATCTAAGAGATTTTTGTTATTGGCACCATCTTCTAGGACAATGTTTCTACCTAGTTTTTCACTATATAAAACATATAAAGTTTTACCATCTTTTAAAGTTTCTTCTTTTATATTTTTTTCTGCTACATCAAAAGTTTCAGCTAATTGTTTGGTAGTAGTTTCTTTAGATAGCTTATTTTCTTTTTGACTCTTATATTCTTCTATATATTTTTTTCTTTGGCTTCTAGCCATATCTTTAATTTTATCAATGTCTTTATTTATACTTGGATACTCTACTCTAACTTTAGTTAATTGTTTTACAAAATCAAATTCTTCATCAGATAATTTATAATTTCCATTTTCATAATTATTTAAAATTTCAGCATATCTTACTAAATCTTTTTTATCTATTTCTTGCTTCATAATTACTCCTTTATTTTTTATTATATCATAATTAGCTATTATTTTTTTAATTGATAGGTTTTTATTTTAAAGTCTTTTTGTTTATAACCCCAAGGATTAGATAAAAATCTTGTATCATTAATAGTTATATCATTTTCTATATGATCATGACCATATATCCATATGGGAGATTTAAATTCATCAACTTCTGTGTGGTAGCAACAATTGTTTTTATCCTTATTTTTATCATTTATAAATGGTGGTATGTGTGTTATTAATAAGTCTAGATCGTTAGGAAGAGTGTTATACCAATTAATACTATCACTATTAAGTTTTAGAATTTTTCTTTTTTTATTTAGATTTGACATTATAAAACTTGAATCGTTTTGCATGGGATAATAGTAAAGCCAATCTATTAGTTTTTCTGGTTTATACCATAAAGTGTCACCGGCTATTTTAAAACCATTATAATTGTAAATACCATTTGTTTTGTTTGTTTTATCTAAGAAGATAATATCATTATTGTTAGAAAAAGTATTGTTTAATTCATATATTTTATTCATACTATTAGAATTATACTTCTTAAAGGCTTCATCCTCATATATAAATCTAATATTTGGTATATAATATTCATGATTACCAGCAATGAAAATAGTTTTATCATAATACTTGGAACAGGAATATAGAAATTCACATACCCTATCAATATCTTCGTCAATACCACCTGCTATTACTAGAATAGGAGAATTTGCTTGACTTTTAATTTTCTCATCAACAAATTTTCTTATTAGTTTTAAATCTTTATTCTTACTTACGTAAAACCCTAAATGTATATCAGATACATAATCAATATTTAATTTCATAATATCACCGTTTTAATTATTATAGCTATATTTTTTAAACTGTCAAAATTTATTTAAATCTAACATAATTAAAGCCAAGTTTTTTATAAACATCATAGGCTCTTGGTAATTTAAATATTCTAGAGATTAATAAATTATAAAATTCGTCTATTAGAATAATAGTACATAGGGAAATACTGATAGTTAAAAATAATTTTTTGTTCATTTTTTTAGCTAAGTAAAAACAAATTGGAATTATTATATACATTAAAAGTAAACTAGAAAGTCCAAAAAATAGGACACTTCTTAAGCAAACAAAGCCATCTATATTACCAAAATTAAGAATTTCTTGATTGTAATTCCAACATCTTTTTCCATTTCCTAATATATACATACCAAGTCCTGAAAAATATTCTAAAATACCTGTTGTAAAAAAGCTTATTAAAAATACTTTTAAAGGATATTTGCGATGTTTATAAGTTAATAAATATATCATAATAGAACCTGTTGCATATATATTTATCCAAGGAAGAAAATTTCCACCTCGCCAATACCATTTTTGCATCCCACCATTAAAGTAATAGAAAATAAATTCATATAAAAAGCCAAAAATACCTGTTATTACAATTACTAAACTAAATATTCCAATCAGAGTTTTTCTATCAAATGAATGATTTTTATTTAAATAATTTTTATACATATTTTTCATACTGCCAACATCCTTTACTACTAAATAATAATCTTATAATAATATACTCTTATTTATTTTATTTGATTATATCATAACAATGTCTATTTTACATATTTTAATGTTTATTTAATGCAAATATTACTCTAATAATTGCTAATATGATATACTATTGTAAGATAGGAGGAAAAATAATAATGAAAGAAAAAAGTAGCAAATTATTAATAATTATAACGATAATACTATTAATTTTAGTAATATCTATGGGAGTTTATATCTGGTATAATAATGACTCTAATAAAAAAACAGTAAATCATTCAGAAAATGGTAAGTCTTATGAATCTTCGATTAAAGTAATTAATTTTGATAAGAAAAAATGTATAAATAATGATTTTAGTAATAATACAATTAATAAAATTTTACTATCTGCTGATGCTAATGGTTTATCATTTTCAATTGATTCAACAGATGAAAAAGTTGTAAAAGTTCAAGCAAACTATAATACTATGTTTCCTGGAAAATATAGTGAAGAACAAATAATTAATAATTCTGTAAAATATCTTGAAGATATTGATTTAAAACTTGATAAAAAAGTTGAATCAATGTTTTTTGGTATATTTAGTGGTGATCATGTTAATGGTGGTGTATTATTGTTTTTATTAGATGATGGTTCACTGGAATATATGAAGTATTCTGATGTTTATAACTCTCAAAATTATGAACTTCATAAGATTTCAGGAGTTTCTAAAATTGTAAAATTTGATAATATTGCAATAACTCCAGAAGATGGTGTTGGAGCTAAATATACTGCTATTGCATATAAAATAGATGGAACTTATTATGATTTATCTAAATTTATTGAACTGTAATATAATAAATAAATTATTTTAAAATAAAACTTATTTCTTTAATTAAATGGAAATAAGTTTTTATATGCCATACAAAATATATATTTAGATCATGTCAAATTATAATTTATCATTAACAGATGAACATGCATGATCAATTGTACCGGTCACAAGATTACTAACTTTTGAAACAATTAATTTTGGATCTTCAACCATTCCTTTTTCAACCCAATCTAGAACTATGGAAACAAAAGCATATTTGTAAAAATTAGTTATAAATACTTCATCTTCTTCAGATAAATTTTTCCCGATTGATTTTTTTATTATCTCTTCATACATAATTGGATATACTAATTTATATAAATTAGTTCTTAATATTTCTATTGAGACAGAATGATAAATATTTGTAACAAAAACTTTTTCTTCTTTTAAAATCTCAAAAATTGATAAAAACTTATCTTCCCATTTTTCGTACTCGTTTTTATTGTTTAAAATAGTATCTACTTTTTCTATAAATATCCATTCTACTAAATCTCTTATATCTTGAAAGTGATAATAAAAAGTTTGACGATTAATATCACTTTTTCTTGCTATATCATTAATGGTTATTTTATTAAATGGTTTTTCTTTTAGCAAATCTTTAAAGGTATATGCAATTGCTTTTTTTGTTGTTAAACTACTCATAATTATCACCATTAAATATTATACATTAAAAAAAATATGAAATAAATATAATTATATAAATATTTCATATTTAATTTATTTAAATAAACCACTTTCTTTAAGTAGAATTTCTATATCTGTTCTGGCTGTTTTTTTCTTTAACAATTTTATAAGTTGTTTTTCTACAAATGATAATGGTATATCTTCAATTGATTTTTTATCGATAGCATAATAGCAGGCTTTTAATAATTCTCTTACATCATATTTACTTCCCCATACTTCAGGAACTGCCCTATCTACATTTAATAGTGTATATACTGCTTCCATACCAGTACGAATAGAATATTCTGTTGTAAATATTGTGTCTCTAGGAGTTTCTGCAAATTGTCCTAAAAAGGCAAAATTAATGGATCCTTTTGGAACAACTAATGGTCTATCTTTTTTCTCTCTAGGTTGGAAGAATGCATTTATATATGGCATATAGCAAGTAGTTGTATTACATTTTTGTGCATACTTTTCAATTTCTTCTTTAGGAAAACCAATATGGTATAACCATTCTTCACATACTTCCATACCGGTACACATCTTAATAGGCTTTTTAATAAAATTTCCCTTTTTATTAGTATTAAGAGCATATAGCCATACTAATACAGTGTTTTTATCTTGAGATTTAAATTGTGGTTGTCTATTAATAGTCCAAGATAAATACCAATTATCTGTAGTATCTTTAACTGTTACTATTCCACCTGTTGTTACCTTACCTTCTCTAGGGTCACGTTTACAAATATTCATAATGCATTTAATTATACGCTCATCGTTTACTGCAACTGTGGCACTCATCCAATTGGTTTTATCTACGTTACTACAGAATTTATCTGGATTACCAAATTCACCAGTATTAGATTGCTTTGCTATATTCTTCCACATATCCCATGATTCACCATAACCATTTTTTATTTTTGATAAATCTGGAGCGTTATTCTGATCACCATAACATGAGGTGTCAGTACAACATCCATTTGTTATAAATACTAGATCATCTTCACTTAGATCAATTGATTTTTCATTATTTCCTTTTTTATATATTAATTTTTTTGCAATTTTTTTAGTTCCTTGATTTTCGATTATAACATTTTTAACATCAATACCATATTCAATTTTTACGCCGTGATCTTCTAAATATTTTGTAAGTGGTAAAATCATTGATTCATATTGATTGTATTTAGTAAATCTAAGTGCAGAAAAATCAGGTAGACCATCTATATGATGAACATATCTACATAGATATCTTTTCATTTCTAGTGCTGAAGACCATCTTTGAAAAGCAAACATTGTTTGCCAATACAACCAAAAATTGGTACTCCAGAATGATTCTGGTAATACATCAGATATTTTTTTATTTTCTAGGTCTTTTTCTGGTGTAATAAAAAGTTTTGATAAAGCCATAGCTGATGTTTTATCTAACTTAAACATTTTGTCAGTATGGGCATCTTCACCACAATTTACTGTTGCTCTACATAATGAATAATTAGGGTCATGTTTATTTAACCAATAATATTCGTCTAAAACAGATACATCTGGTGTTTCAATTGAAGGTATGCTTCTAAACATATCCCACATACATTCAAAGTGATTATCCATTTCACGTCCACCACGCATATAGAATCCTTTTGTGATATCCTTTCTACCATCACAAGATCCACCGGCTAAGTCTAGTTTTTCAAGTAAATGAATATTTTCTCCTTTCATTTGGCCATCTCTTACCAAATAAAATGCTGCTGAAAGGCCTGCCAGACCAGTACCTATTATGTAAGCAGATTTTTTATCAACTCCATTAGGTTTTTCTGGACGAGCAAATGCTTCATATGTTCCAGCTCCATAATACATAATTAATCCCTCCTATATTATTAACAAATAAATTATACTACTTTAAAAAATAACAACAATAAACAATGTTTTTTTGATGTAATACAATTAGTATTATTGCCATATTTTGGGGAATTATTAATATACTAATTTATAAATGTATAAAATTTATACATATATTAATTTTTGTATAAAAAAAGTCGATATTTAAATCAACCTTTACAAACATAATAAACTTTAATTTTTTTATATTTCTTTTCTTAGTTTTATTTCGTATTCATTAAATTTCATTTTTTTGTACATACTTTTAGCTATTTTATTTTCTTCCATGACAGAAATATCAACATATTTAACATTAAAATCTTTACATTTTTTTAGTGCTTCTTTTAATAATTTGGTACCAATTTTTTTATTTCGATATTCTTTTAAAACATATAATCCATCTAATAGACAGGTATAATTATTTATTTTTCTAATTAGAATATATCCAACTATTGTATTGTCTAAATAATAAGCTAATATTTTAATATTTTTGTTATTTAGCATTTGATTAAAATGATTTTTTACTATATAGTTTTCATCTATTAAATTATTATACCTTCTTTCATCTTGTATAAGTTCTGTTAGTAAAACATCACAAGTATTAGCATCTTCTATACTTTTTATTTCTTTTATCATAAAATTTTTCCTTTAAACTTTCTTCTTGAATCTTTTCTTATAAATGGCTCTTTAACATGGTTTTCACTTATATATTTATATAAAAATGGTTTTCTATATGCATCTCCATGATTTTCTCTTTTTCTATAATTTCTTATTTCATTTAAATTAAACTCTACTATTTGAATATCTTCTTTTTCATCCATAATTAGAATTTCACTATTTAATTCCTTTTTATTTTCATCTCTTACAACAGGTGTAAATGCTGATGATTTTCCTCCATAATTACAATAATTAACTGTTACTATTCCTATCATATTTTCATATGCTCTAACCTTTAGTTGATCTAGTCTTATTTTTGACATATAACAAGCGTTTGGTACTAGTACAATTTCGGCACTTTTTAACATTAATATTCTTGCACTTTCTGGAAATTCTCTATCAAAACATATCATAGCACCAATGTTTACTTTTCCTATTCCATAATCTAGTTTTTGAACATAAAACTTAGTTCCAGGTTCTGTATATTTTTCCATCTTAAAATCAACTGTATGGACCTTGGAATATTTTAAAATTTTATTTCCAAATCTGTCATATATAATTACAGAATTTTTTGGTAATTTTTTTGTTTTTTCAAGAAATGTTATAGCAATGGCCATATTTAACGTTTTGGCTAGTTCTTTAAATGTTAGAAGATAATAACTGTCTTCTGATATTGCTTTTTCTAACCAACTATTTAAATCTTCATTACTATTTGGCATTTCATAACCAATACTCCACATTTCTGGAAATACTGCTAGATGGGCACCCATCTTCTTTGCCCTTTTACATGATTTAATACCTTTATTTAAAGATTCATTTAAATTATTACTTCCATTTAATTGTAAAATTGCAACTTTAAAATTATTGTTCATATTTACTCCTAATTTGTTTATGATTTATTTTATATATTATATTTTTATTGCTTTTTTAGTTTCTTATATATTTACCTAGTAATATTATTTGTTTAAATATATTTCATCCAATCTACTTTAGTTATACATTCACTTAAATTAAATTTCATCCTTAAATCCTGTTCCATCAGTATTTGCTACTGTATATACTATTTATTTTCTCTGCAAGTATTTGATATATTCACAAATTTATTTTTCAAAGTTTTTTCGATGTAGTACTGAAATACATTCCACATGATAAGTTTTAGGAAACATATTGAAGGGACGAATGTATTCTATTTTATATTTGTCTTTTAAAATATTTATATCTCTTGAAAGTGTTACTGGATCACAAGATATGTATATAATATTTTCAGGATTAATTCTATAAATATTATCAATAGTTTTTCTATCAATACCACTTCTTGGTGGATCCATAATAATAGTATCAATTTTTTTATTTATAGTTGGAATTATATCCTCAACTTTTCCAGCAATAAAGTTAATATTATTACAACTATTTAATTTGCTATTTTTATTAGCATCATCTATTGCCTCTTTTACAACCTCAATTCCTATAACAGACTTTACATAATCACTTATGTATATTCCAATAGTTCCTGTACCACAATATAAATCAAGTACATTTTTTGCATTTTTCGATTTAATTATATTTAATACTTCATCATATAAATACTTAGTTTCATACTTATTAATTTGAAAGAATGAGTTAGCTGAGATTAAATATTTTTTATTATCAATTATAGATATAATAGAACTTTTTTTAGTAATACATTTATTATTTATAATTAAAACATCAACTATATCTAGTAAAATATCATATTTTTTTACTTTTCCTTTTATATCAATTAAAGTTTCATTTGTTATATTACCAATTTTTACAGTAATTGTCGTTATATCATTACCAGCTAGTTTTACTAATGATTTTAAAATTGGTATAAGTTTATTAATTTCATTACATAGTAATAGACAATTATTAATTTCTATTAAATCATTGGTTTTTCTTTTATAAAATCCTAAGTGTTTATCTTTAACATGAAATACAACTTTATTTCTATAATTATATTCTTTATTACTACTAATATTTTTAAATGAAAAATCATTGATAGTTGTAAATTTTTCTATTAATTCATGTACTTTTTTTTCTTTAAAGGTATTTTCATCTTCATTATCTATGTGAAGTAGATTGCAGCCACCACAAATATCAAAATAAGGGCATTTCTCTTTTATTCTTTTATCTGATACTTCTAAATAGTTAGTTACTTTTGCTTCTAAATATTTTTTCTTATCTTTTGTTATTTTTATTTCTACAATTTCACCTGGTAAGGCATTTTCTATAAAACATACTTTATTATTTATTTTTGCTATTCCTCTACCATAATGATCTAAGTTATTAATTACACACTTCACACTAACACCTCCTTTTCATTATAACATTTTTTTACATATAAATAAATTAATTACTCATAATAATAATGGTGATATTATGCTTTTGGTAGAAAAAATAAAAAAAGGATTAGGAAAAAGTGATGATTATAAATTTAAGGTAGTTAGTATAAATAAGAAAAAAATATATTTAATATATAATGAGGTATTATGTAGTAGTGATTCAATTAATAATTTTACTCTTAAAAAATTGTTATCTATTAAATACAGAAATTTAGCTAAACTTGAAAATGTATTGCCAGAGGTAAATATAATTTCAATAAAAAAAGAGGAAATAGTTAATTATATTAATAAGGGATTTTTGATTATTTTATGTCAAAGGATATATGCAATAGAAGTTAAAAAAAATTTAGATCGGGGTATTGCTACTGTTGAAAGTGAACTATCTATTACTGGTCCAAAGGATGCTTTTAGTGAAAATTATAATACTAATGTTGGACTTATTAGAAGAAGAATTAAAAGTAGTGATTTAGTAGTTAAAAGTATAAATATTGGTAGGTATACAGAAACAAAGGTTGGTATTTTATATATGGATTCAATAGCACCAGATAATCTTGTAAAGAAGATTGTTTCTGATATAAAAAAGATTAATATAGATGGAATAATAGATGCAAGTTATTTAAAGAATACTCTTGAAAATAAAAAAAATTTATTTCCAACTGTTACGCTTACTGAAAGGCCAGATAAGGCTTCTATGTCACTTTTAGAGGGTAAAATTATAATTATTACTGATATGAGTCCTTATGCTATAATTTTACCAAGTTTTTTAGTAGATTTTTTTCATACAGTAGATGATTATTATCAAAAAGATTTTAATACTACGTTTATTAGAATTATTAGAGCATTTGCCTTTTTAATAGCTATATTTTTGCCTGCTTTATATATATCAATTACAACAAGAAATTATAATTTAGTACCTATGAAGCTATTAATGGTTTTAAAATCAGGTAGAACTTTTGTACCTTTTGCTGCCTATATAGAAGCACTATTTATGATTGTAGCTTTTGAAATATTAAAAGAATCTGATATTAGAATGTCTGCAACTACTGGATCGGCTGTTTCTATTTTGGGTGGTCTTATCTTAGGGGATGCTGCTGTTAGTGCTGGAATAGTCTCCCCTATTATGATAATTATCATAGCCATATCTTCTATAGCAGGTCTTATCTTTCCATCAAATGAGTTAGTTAATGTTATTAGATTTTACAAAATATTTATTCTATTTTTATCAGCTTTTTTTGGAATGTATGGTGTTGTTATTGGATTAATAATGTTAATGACTAAATTATTTTCTATTAAGAGCTATGGATATTCCTACTTATCACCTTTTATTCCATTTGATAAAAGGGAAATATTGGATTCTATTATAAAAAAAGATTCTAATACAAAATTTAGAAATTCGTATCTTACAAAAAATTTTATAAGGGGTAGATATAAATAATGAGACGTTCTATTTTATTTATGACATTAATTGTTATTTCTCTTTTCTTTAATATTCCTGATTATGTAGAATTAAATAATTTGGCTATTGTTGAAGGGATTGGTGTTAGTTATAAAGATGATCATTATACAGTATATCTAAGAGAGATAATTCCAATAAAAGATGATCAAGGAATTAATTATAAATATCAATATTATTATGATGATGCCAATACATTAGAAAATGCATATAAAAAGATAGTTAAAAAAACACGTAAAAAAATATATTTAGATAAAACAAGATTTATAATAACTAATCTTGATACTAGTGACAAAATAAAAAAAGATTTAAGAATAAAATGTAAAAAAATATATCATACTAAGAGTAATATTTATAAAAAATTAAAAGAGACTAGTTAGCCTCTTTTTTGCATGTATATCCTTGATTTTCATAATATGTTTTTTCTTCATTTATGTTTAGTAAGTAATTGTTTAAAGTACTGTTAGATTGATTGTTTGCAAGTAGGTTATTATCAAGTATAACAGTGGTACTTTCATCATTTTCTTCTATTTTAATACCATTAACTCCTTTGAAAAATTCTATTTCTTGTGATGGTAAAATGCTATTTATATTGTTTTCTTGATCTATTGTATTAACCTTATTATAAGTTATTTTGTTTGATAGAAGTTCATTGTTTTTGTATGTGATAGTTGCTATTTCTATAATATTTTCTGTCTTAAATCCTTTAGTACATGTAAGAGTTGTTATTATATCTTCTTTTTGTTTAGTAACAATTGTATTTGTTTTAGGAATTAGTGTTCTTAATACTGGTGGTACTATAATTATAACTAGTAATATAAACATTCCTATTATTATTTTTATACTTTTTTTATCTTGTGTCATAGCCTTCTCCTTAATTATTCTAATTAATTATATCATAAATTAATCTAAGTTTTGTAATCTTTTTAATTTTTCTTCTATTCTTTTAAGCCTTGCTTCTTCTTCTTTTTTATCTTTAAAATATTTGCCGTTTTTTTCTACTAAAACATTTTTTTCTTTAACATTTTTTGGTAGTAATTTAGTATCAACTTCCAATTTTTCTTTTGTTTCTATATTTTCTAGTATAGCAATATTATCTATTATTTGATCGATTGCATATTTCATTTTATCACCTATCCATTAGTATCTGTTTTAATAGTTTCTATTTTAATAGAATTACCATCTGATGTTGCTACAATAGTACCATCTAAATCTGTTCTGTATACTTCAGCATTAATGTCTTTTAATTTATCTAGTGTTTCTTGTCTTGGATGATTATATGAATTGTTTTTACCAACTTCAATTATGGCATACTCTGGTTTTACTCTATTTAAAAAATCTATAGTTGATGAGTAATTAGAACCATGATGTCCAACTTTTAAAACATCGCTTTTTAAATTAATATTATTATTTAGTAAGTCTTTTTCTACGTTACTTGTAGCATCTCCCATTAAAAGATATGATGTATTACCATATTCTAATCTTAATACAACTGATGTATCATTTAAATCCTTTTTATTGTCTCCTATGTGTAAGACTTTAAATGTAGCATTATTTAATTTAAAGTCATCATTTACGTTTGGGGTTTGAAATTTAATTTTTTTTCTATCTAAGCCATCTAAAACATCTTCAAAAGTCTTAGTAGTTGTAATAGCATTTGGCATATAGAAATTTTCTATATTGAAATTATCTATAATATTGTCCATACCACCTATATGGTCTTCATGGGCATGAGTTCCAAATACGTATTTAAAATCGGTTATGTTTAAACTTTTAAAATAATTCACTAATTTCATACCATCTTCATTATTGCCAGCATCAATTAGAGCGTATTCATCATTATCTTTTACTAATATACAGTCTGCTTGCCCAACATCTATAAAGTATACTGATAAATCATGATCATAATTAATGGTATTAACTACTTCTTCTCTTTTATTGATATTTTTTACTTCATCTTTTTTTTGATAAAAAGTACCAATGATTGCTACTAAGAAAATAACTAAACTTAAAACAAATTTTTGACTTTTTTTATTCATCACTACATCAACCCTTTTATATTTCCTTTATCTTCTAATTTTTTACAAACAAATTCTTTTTCATATGTACAAATATAACTATTAATATTATCTTGTTCTCTTATAATTTCATACGTATCATCAACTATTTTAATAGCACATTTATCTTCTGCTGCTACAACTTTATAATTATAGTTTTTTAAATCATTTGATAGTTCAAGAGCTTTTTCTTCTTCTGGTATATAATGTGGACAAAAAACTATTGGTAAGAAGTTAAGTCCTTCAACGAAATCATATTTGTCACTTTCGCCTGTTAATTTTAAAGAATCAGAATATCCATATTTAGATAACATAATAGCACCAGCTGACATACCTGCTATTACGGTGTTGTTTTTTATTTGCTCATCTAATAGATCAACTAAATCGTATTCCTTTAAATCATTTACAAGTTTTATAGAATTTCCTCCACAAAAATATATAATATCAGCAGATGACATTTTATTTATTACTATATCTCTATTATTTATAATATTTTTCTTTTTTAGATAGCTACATTTACAACCTAAATTACTATATATTTTTTTCATAGTATCATAATAAGAATCAGAAAAATTACTAGCAAGTCCTACAAATAAGAAATTAGGTTCTTCTTTTTCAGTCATTTTTACTATTTCTTTATCTATGTTTTTAGTTTCGTAATCTGTTCTTCCTCTACCAACATTTCCTCCAGCTATAAGCATAAATTTTGCCATTTTTATCAGTCCTTCCTATATAAATATAGTATATCAAATATCTAAATGTATTTGAAGAAGTAAATTTTTTCTTTTTAAAGTTAAACCTATTATACATTTTTTTCTAAATGAAAAAATCAATCGTTTCGATTGATTTTTATATATCAAAGTTCGAACTATTCGAATAGATTCATCAATGGTGCCGAATGACATAATTGAAATGTCCTCTGACCCTTACCAAAGGCCTGTTTTACCACTAAACTAAATCGGCATATATAATATATATCATAAATAAAGTTTTCTTGCTACAAAAATTATTATTTTACTATATTTATTATATATTTTTTATTTTTCTAATTTCATATAAAGAATTGGATATTGATTTCCTTGTTCATCTTTATTTTCTCTTTTATATGTTTTAAATCCTAAGTGTTTATAAAAATTTACTGCATTTGGACTTCCTTCATTTACTGTTAATTCTTTGATATCATAATTTTTTATACCATAATTTAATAGTTGTTTTCCTATACTCTTTCCTATTTCATTATACTTAACAAATAACATTTAATAATTGATTTATTAATGTCGGTGTTCTATCTTGTATCTCTAAAATATTCATGTTTCACCTACTTAAATATCTATATATTTGGTGTTTAGAAAGGGAATCGAACCCTTATCTTTCCCGTCGGAGGAGAAAATTTTATCCCTTAAACTATCTAAACATAAAACTTGTGATATTTATTAGTTATCACAAGTTACACCTAATTTTTTAGCAAACTTCATCCATGTTTCTAGTTTTACTTTACCATTTTCTATTACGTTATCTTCACTACCTTCTATTTCTAATAGTTTATTCGTATCAACTTTTTCATAGTTTATAGTTGTATCGTTTGTTACTGATGTATCATCTCTTGTAATTTTTGTATCATAATACTTTAGACCATTATATCTCTTCTTTATGTTTTTATAAGCGTTTTCATAAGTATCTAAATTATTACTATCAACAGATGTGACTTTTTCTGTTGCATGGAGTAAAGTAATATAGTCTCCTTTATAATATATTTGATAGTTAAATGATGCTTCTATATTGTCTTTAGCAGTTGCTTCTCTTGTACAATTTACAACTTTGGTATCTTCACTATTTTCTACTGTAGTATCACTATTGCCACTTGCAGTAGTACTAGTAGTATTTTCTGTTTTATTATTACAACCTGTTATTAATAATAATGCTAGTATAGTTAAAAGAATTATTTTATTTTTTTTCATTACTTTCTTCCCTTTCTTTTATATATTTTAATATTTTTGTTTGATTTTTTAAGATTTTTTCCATGTCATCGTGTAATGACTCTAATATTAATTCACTTTTTAAATCTGTTCTATAATCGTTTTGGTTTCTTAAACTATCTTTTTCTGCTTGTCTATTTTGACTCATCATAATTATTGGTGCTTGAATAGCAGCAATACATGATAAAACTAAATTTAATAATATAAATGGGTAGGCATCAATTTGTTGCCCTTCTGCCAAAATAATAGAATTTAGAATAATCCAGCCAATTAAAAATAAAACAAATATAATAATAAATGTCCAACTACCTGCTATCTCGCTAAGTTTATCAGCAATTTTATCACCTTTTGACATTTTAGATTCTTCTAATTTATCTACATCAATAGAAATTGGTTGATCAATTAATAAATCTAGTAATTCTTCTTCATCTTTTGATTCTAATTCGTTATTTTTAAGTAACGTTTTTACCAGTTCTTTTTTAGTTAATTTCCTCTCCATATACATCACCTTTTTCATTATATCACAATTAATTATTAATAAAATTTAAAATACTATTATTAAATTCATCATTTATTTCTTTATCAGTTGAAAGTAATATATTGTGATTGGCAAAATTAATGTTTTTATATACACAATTACTTCCTAATTTTTCTGCTAGATGTTTCCCGTTTTCTTTTAATGGATCAGCATTTCCGGTAATAATTAAAGTATTTGGTTGATTTTTAATATTATTAGAAATCTTTTTTATTTGCTTTCCACTGTTATAGAAATTATTATATTGATTTAGACGAATTAATAAATTATTATCAATATTATTATTTTTATCAGATAAATTTATGATATTATTACAATTAAAATTTATTATTGGTGTAATTAGTATTTGTTTTTTTATATCTAGGTTATTTAATTCATTTAATTTGATACATAAATCTGCACTTGTTGAATCTGACATTAAAATAATATTATTTAAATTTTGTTCTTTTATTTGTTTTATAATTAAGCTAATGGTATCATAAAGTTTTTTAAGAAAATATTTTTCATTCATCTTATAATCTAATTCATAGTCAATAGAAATCATTAAACTGTTAATGTTTTTAGAAATTTTCATACATATATCTGAATATTTATTTTTATATCCAGTAACATAACCATTACCATGTATAAATATAATAACTTTTTCTATCTTAGTTACTTTCTTAGGATAAAAAACTCTAATAGGAAATATTTTATCATCTAGAACAATTTTATAATCAGATATATTTTTTTTAGAAATTGTTGGATGTATAACATCACTCATTTTTCTATATAATTTATACTTATCTTCAATTTCAAAGTCATTACTAATAATATTTTTAATTACCTTACTATCACAATTCATATACTTCACCAGTTTAATGATAACATAAAAATAAAGTTACTATATACATAACTTTATTTACTTTACACAATTTACCATATTATTTTTTATTTAATAGATTCCTTACAGTATCTTCTAGGATTTTATTTGCTTTTTCTAGATTATTATCTACTGTGATTGGTTTACCATATCTTATAGTTAAATTCTTACTTCTAAATTTATAATCTCCAGTAATAGCGAATGGTACTATTTTACTATTTGTTTTTTTTGCCATAGAGACTGCACCATATTTAAATGGTAGTAGTTGCTTATTAGTTTTATTTCTAGTTCCTTCTGGAAAAAGTCCTAATGCTTCATCTTTTTCTAATACTTCTATAGCTTTTCTTGTGGCATTATTATCTTTTTTACTTCTATCAACTGGTATACAGCCTGTAATCTTAAAAAACCAAGCCATTTTTCCATCAAAGTATTCCTTTTTTGCCATATAGTGAATTGGTCTTTTAGTAGAAATTATAGTTAAGCATTGATCATATAGATGTTTATGATTTCCAACAATAATTACTCTTCCTGTTTTAGGAATGTTTTCTTTACCAATTATTGTTGGTTTATAATACCATTTAAATATTGGGCTTAGAATTATTTTTAATATTTTATATACTACCATTTTTATACTCTCCTATTTTACTAGCTACTGTTTTTTCTAATTTTTCATTTTCTAAAGTTAAATTAGAAGATATTTTTCTTTTTGGTAAGAATTCTACAATAATTTTTTTTCTAAATAATTTATATTTACCAGTTATTATAAATGGTACTAAATAACTATTAGTATCATGTGCCATTTTTACTGCACCTATTTTAAAGGGAAGTGTCGGATTATTTCCTTTGTTTATAGTTCCTTCTGGAAATATGCCTATTACACAATTATTATTTAATTCATTAATGGCATTATTTAAAGCGTTTTTATCGTGAATTGACCTATCTACAGGTATTGCTCCCATACCTTTTACTATAAGGCCAATTGGTCCTTTAAATAGGCTTTTTTTAGCTAAAAAGTGAACTTGTCTTTTAGATATTGCCACTAACATTATTGGATCTAACCATTTGGTATGATTGCCAGCTAAAACACATGATGCATCATTTGGAATATTATCAATTCCTTTTATTGTTGGTCTAAATAAAATTTTAAATAAAAAACTTGTTATAGGTTTTACCATTTTATAAAATAACTTATCCATTATATGCATCCTTTTTAGTATCTATTATTTCTATTTTTTGAATATTTTTAGTATCATTTAATAAATTATTTACTGTTAGGCATCTTTTTACTTCTTTAGTTACTCCTAGAGCACTATCTATAATAGTGGCATTCGGTAGGATAGATTTTATTTTATCTTTTACAAAAGGATAATGAGTACAGCCTAGTACTATGGCATCTATAAATTTATCTTTATATTGATCTAATTCTTCATGAAGTAATATATTAGTTTTTTCTTCTAATTTATTTTCTATTGAATTAGCTAAATCTTTACATGGAAGTATAAAAATATTTTGATTTTTTTTAATATTATCATCTACTAATTCCTTTATTCTCTTTGATTTACAAGTAGATGGAGTTGCCATAACTAAAATGTTTTTATAATTATTATCACAAGCTACTTTGATAGCTGGAACAGTACCTACAAAAATAATATTTTTATATTCTTTTTTTAATTTTTTCATACAAATAGTAGTTGCTGTATTACAAGCAATAACAATTAATTTTACATTTTTAGCTATTAATTTATTTACTATAGTCTTACATATAGTATAAATTTCTTCTTCACTTTTTTCTCCATATGGATTGTTTATACTGTCTTTATAATATATAAAATTTTCATTTGGTAATGTTTTTTTTAATTCATCTAATATGGTAAATCCTCCTATACCAGAGTCAAATATACCTATATAATTATCCATTTTAGCACCTTCTTATATATTAATTATACCAAAAAAATTATTTTATTCCAAAAAAAAGGCGAGATATGAGGAGAACTTTTAATAAAAGTTACTGCAAAATAGTACCTCAATCTCACTTACAATATATCATGGTTTAGTTTATTAGTCAAATAAAAAGAAGCTTTTTTTAGACTTATGCTTCTTCTTTACACTTTTGATATTTATTTAACAAATTAATTCTTTCAATAATTTTATCTTTTCCCAAAATTTTCATTATAGAATATAAATCAGGTGACTTTGTTCTCCCTGTAACAGCAACTCTTAGTGCTTCACAAACATCTCCTACATGTCCTTTATACTCTTCTGGTGATTTCTTATATTCTTTTGGACTTGCTGCATAACCATTATTTGTTGCAAATTCTTTTACTTTGTTGAACCATTCTTCGTTTGTAACAGATAAGTCTAAATAATTATTTACATAATCTAATAATAAATTTGTATTATAAATTATGTTTTTATCATATTTAGAATAATTTTCTTTATTGAATAGATTATCTATTGCATAAGAAAACTCTTCTTTAACATCACTATATTTAGAAATATCTTTTCTTGGCCTTGGGCCATCTTTTTCAATACTTAAAAAATCTATCATTAAATCTTTATTTTCTTCTAAAAGTTTGGCATATTCTTTATCATATTTTTTAGCCCAATCAAAGGTTTCCTTGTAAACATCATTGCCTGTTTTTCTTGAAAAATATGTTTTTGATATATTATATAATTTGTCTAAATCAAATAATGTGCCACCAATTGCCATTTTGTCGAATGTAAATGTAAAGTCATCTATTTTTTTGTCAGAATTATTTAGATACCATTCTTCAAAATTAGAATTAAGTATAGTTGCAAGATATAGTTTTACTGCATCAATTGGAATACCCATTTCATCATAGTAAGAAACGGCTGCTTCTGGATCTTTTCTTTTTGATAACTTTCTAGTATTACCATTTTCTTTTTTTGTAAGTGGTGCTATATGTGCATACTTAGGAGGGGTAAAACCTAAAAGATTAAATAATTGAATATGAAGTGGTAAACTAGATACCCATTCATCTCCACGAATTACATGTGTTGTATGCATTAGGTGATCATCTATTGCATGTGCTAAATGATATGTTGGTGTACCATCTTTTTTTAATAGCACTGTGTCCATATCATGTTCTGGGAATTTCATTTTACCCTTTATACAATCTATTATTTCAACTTGTTTATTAGCATCGCCTGGACTCTTAAGCCTAATAACATATTCTTCATTAGATGCTATTTTTTGCTTTATTTCCTCTAGTGATAAATCTCTATCAGCTGCATATATACCATAAATTCCTAGTTTAGTCTTGTTTATTTCTTGTTCTTCTTTGATACTTGCTATTTCATCTTCAGTCATAAAGCATGGGTATGCAAGTCCCTTAATGATTAAATCTTTTACATAAGTTTGATAAATTTCAGTTCTTTTACTTTGAATATATGGCCCATAATTACCGCCAATGATAGGACTTTCTGATGGATTAATTTCAAATGCTTTTAAATCATTATAAATTCCTTCTACCCCGTTTTCTACTGCACGTTTTTGATCAGTATCTTCAATTCTCAAAAAGAAAACACCGTTGCTTTGTTTAGCAAAAATACTATTTATAAAAGATACAAGTAAACTTCCCATATGAACAAATCCAGTAGGACTAGGACCAAATCTAGTTACCATAGCATCTTCTTTTAAAGTTCTTTCTGGATACATATTTTCATAATAATTTCTATCATGCTTTATATTAGGAAATAGTAACTCAGCTAATTCTTTTCTTTCTTCTATATTCATAAAACACCTCTTAAATGTAATTTACTTTATGGTTGCCCTGGTTAGATTCGAACTAACGCGTCATACGGTCAGAGCGTACTGCCTTACCACTTGGCCACAGGGCAATGTATTTCTTAATTATTTTACAACAAAATCAAAAAAAAAGAAAGTCTATTAAGATTTTCTTTTAACTTTTTCTTTTTCTTGATTACTTTTTTTACCATTTATATCATCTTTATAATTTTTAGTGACATCATATCCTATAAGATTTACTAAATTAGTATTATCCTTAGCACTACCAATTTCTCTTATCATTCTTCTATCTTTTTTATAATTACCAAAAAGTGCTCGTGTTGCTGCCATATAATCTAGGCTATATCTATCAGATGTCTTAATTCTTAGATTACCATAATCAAACATGTCTAAAAATTCATTAGCAGCACTTGACATAACTTCCATATTATCTTCTGTTATTTCTTTATTAAAGTCTTTAAAGTCAATAACATCTGCTTCTACCATTTTACCAAAAAAACTAATTACCTTCTTTGATAATCCTTTTTCTTTTACATCATTTAAGAATTGGTTATAAGAATCACTATTTACTTCATCTTTAAATTTACATAGATATTGAATATATTCAACACCGTTGTCACCATCATTATAAAGTGTAAAATTTTTAACATTGTAATCCATAATTATATTTTTCATATCATTCCCCCAATTGCACTGCATATTATAGCACATTTTTGATAATAAATCAATCTTTTTTTTAAATATGATAACTATTAATTTAGTATAACTACTTAGAAGGTTAAAATTTGTCGTAAAATTGAATGAAGTTTTTATATTTTTATTAAAATAAAAAACTAACTATTTCTAGCTAGTAGTCTATTATTTCAAACAGAAATGTCTGAATTTATCATTAATATGGTGTTCCCGGCGAGAGTCGAACTCGCGACCTATTGCTTAGGAGGCAATTGCTCTATCCTACTGAGCTACGGAAACATATACTTTAGCATATTTGCTAAAGTTATTTACATTTACAGCCATTTTTTACATATATGTTTTTTATATCATCAACTGCTACTTTTTTATTTTTAATTATAGATTTGTTATTTTTATCTAATTTTATTAATTTATTAGTATCTATTTTATCATAGTTAATTATTGTTGATGATATTAAATTGTTATCTTCAACTGATATAACATTTGAATAATACTTTATTTTGTTGTACTCCTTATATGAGTTTTCTAATACATTTTTATAAGTTTCAATATTACTCTTGTCTTTTACTGTAATTATCTCAGTTGTTTTTAGTTTTGTTACATAATTATTTTTATATGTAATTATATATGTTGATTTTAACTTAACTTCTTCATTTGGAGTACTAGTTGATGTACATGTAATGGTTCCATCTTTTCTACTACAGCCTGTTATTAATAAAACTAATGCTACAATATATATAATTTTTTTCATATTATACCTCTTGAATAACTGTAATTATCATAGGTTTCGATTCTGTTTCTCTATAGAAAAATTTACCTAATACTTCTCTTACTTCATTTTTTATTTTTGAATAATCAACTCTTTTTGTATTTGGTTCAATATTTGCTTCTATTGCTTCTTTTGATAATTGTTTTGTCTCTTCAAGTAAATCTTGACTTTCTTTAACATAAACAAAACCTCTTGTTAAAATTTCTGGTCCTGCTATTACTTGTTTTGTTTGTTTATCAAGGGTACAACTGATAATTACAATGCCATTTTCCCCTAACATTTCTCTATCTTTTAAAACTAAATTACCAATATCACCTTGACTTTTACCATCCACTAGAATTTGATCTACATCAATATGTTCTTTATTATTAGTAAGTTTACCACCAATAAATTCGCAAACATCACCATTTTCTTTTAAAATAATGTTTTCTTTAGGAATACCAAGTTCTTCAGCAATTTCAGCATTTTTATATTGATTTCTGTATTCTCCTTTTACTGGAAAATAATATTTAGGATTCATTAAATTTATCATTAACATTAAGTCTTCACGTGATGCGTGATGCAATAGATGTTTCTTACTTGAAAGACTTACGGCATTAGCACCAAGCATAGCAATTTCATCCATTATAAGCGCTGTTCTTTTTTCTATTCCTGGGTAACTTGGTTCTGTTATAAAGATAGTATCTGTTTCTTTTATTTTTATAAATTTATCATATCCTTTAATAATTCTTTCTAAGTTAGCAAATGGTTTTTCTTTTTCATCTGATATTAATACTACAGTATCTTTATTATTTAAATCTGACAATGTACCTATTTTTCTTTTGTCAATAGTTAAGTAATTATTATCTAATGCTTTATTTATAGTATCTTGTAGGGCTTTACCCATAATAACAATTTTTCTATGTGTCTTTGCTACTTCATCAAAAATTTCTTGTATTCTATAGAAGTGAGCTGTAAAAATAGTTGCTATTATTCTATTTTCATTTTTGTGCAATACTTCTCTAATGAATCCTGAAACTCTATTATTAGGACTTGTATGTCCTTCTTTTTCTGCATACATTGACTCAGATAGTAGGCAAAGAACACCTTGTTTACCAACATAAGCAAGTTTACCTATATCTGTTTTATATGCTCCTTTCATTGTTGAATCAAAAACAAAATCTCCTGTATATACAATTGCCCCATCTTCTGTATATAAAACATAACATACAGCATCTGGAATTGAATGTGTTACACTAATTGGAAATATACAATTTTTACCAAATTCTATCTTTGAATGTGGTCTAATCTCTTTTAAATTGTATTTTTTTAGTTTATCAGGTGCTATATCCTTTTTTACCATTTCTAAGGTTAATTTTGTTCCATACACTGGTATTTCTGGTAATACTTCTAATATGTCTGGAACAGCTCCCATATTACTTTCGTGTCCATGAGATAAAAATATTCCTTGGATATTTTTTCTTTTTTTAATTAAGTAATCAAAATTAGGAATAATATAGTCTATTCCTAAATTAATATCATTATCATATTTTAATCCGGCATCAAAAACATAAATATCTTTATCTACATTTACTACATACATATTTTTTCCATTTTCGTTTAGTCCTCCTAAACTAAATATTTTTATTTTACTCATTGTATTCTCCTTCCTTTTTTAATTTTAAAATCTTATATTGACTGTTTATTGCTGTTTTTATTTCTTTATTTTCTTTTATAATATTATTATAGTGTTTATCATTTTCACCTAATGATATATCTAAATATTTAAAAATACTATTCTTTAGAATATTATTCGTTACAAAAATTTCATCTAATATTAAAAATAAATCTAATTTTTTAGATAGAAGTAATGTTATATCATTTATATCCTTTAATTCACTAATTAAAAGTAATACTTTTTTAATATCAGTTAATTCTTCTTTTTTAATTTCATCTAATAAGTCAATTTGTTTTTGCTGTTTTTCAATAATGAATGTTAAATCATCAAATAATTGCATATTTTCATTTACTATCTTTTTATTTGATTGTAAGGCCTTAACTAAAACAAGTCTTTGAAATTCATTTTCTTTTGATAATCTTTTTACTTCTTCATTAATAATATCGTTTGCTTTTCTTTGCATAAAGAACCCCTCCAATAAAGCAAGTGTATTATAACATATTCTAAATTAAAATTCAATTAAATGGCTATTTTTTCTAAAGCCTTCTTGGCTGCTGTTTGCTCTGCATCTTTTTTAGAAGAAGATGTTCCAACTCCATAAATAATATCATCTATTTTTACTTCAACTGTAAAAGTCTTATTATGGGCAGGACCTTTTTCTTCCACTAGTTCATAGTGCAAGTTTTTTTGTTCAGTTTGAACATATTCTTGTAACGCACTCTTATAATCACTAAAAAATACAACATTAGGATCTTCAATATATGGAACAATTATTTTTAATACAGTATTTTTAGCAGTAGCATAACCTAAATCTAAATAGATTGCACCCATTAAAGCTTCAAATATATCAGCAACAATAGCTTTTTTATATTTTCCACCACTATTTTCTTCTCCGTGTCCAACCTTAATATATTTATTTAGACCAAGTGAGGTTGAGTATTCATATAGAGCATTTTCACAAACATAACTTGCTCTTACTTTTGTCATCTCACCTTCATTTTCATCTTTTTTAGAATATAAATAGTCAGCAACAGCTAAATCAACTACTGAATCCCCTAAAAATTCTAGTCTTTCATAATCTTGTTTTGCCTTATGCTCATTAGCGTATGAGCTATGTGAAAAAGCAATATTATATAATTTTAAATTTTTAGGTTTTATATTTATTTTTTTAAATAATTCTTCCATTTTTCTTCACCATGAACATTATACCAAAATTTTATAAATTAGTATACTTATAATTGCTATTTTAATATTTTTATAGTAAACTTATTATACGAGAGTTTTATATAGGTGATGTTATGAAGAAAGTTTTAATAGCTTTAATTAGACTCTATCAAAAGACTCCATTATCAACACATAATAAGTGTAGATTTATACCAACATGTTCAAATTATGCAATTGAGGCAATTAATATGTATGGTGCAATATATGGAAGTTTTTTAAGCATTAAAAGAATAATTAGGTGCAATCCACTAGGCAAAACTGGTTTTGATCCTGTACCTGAAATAAGGAGAAAGTTATGAAAAAGAAAATATTATTAATTACTTTGGTATTTATTGGGGCGTTGTTTTTAACCGGCTGTAAGCAAGACAATATGGAAGATATTAACATTATAGTTACAAATTATCCAAATGAATATATTACTAAAAAATTATATGGATCACATGCAACTATTAAATCTGTTTATCCAGATGGTGTTGATATATCAAATTATAATATAAGTAAAAAACAGAAATTAGATTTTAGTAAAAATGATTTATTCATATATAATGGAAAGATAGAAAAAGAGAACAATTTAGCTTTCGATTTATTAGATTTAAATCAAAATTTAAAGATTATTGATACAGCATATGTACTTGAAACAGACTATGCACCTGAAGAATTATGGCTTAATCCATCATCGTTATTAATGATGGCACAAAATATAAGACTTGGTCTGGAAGAATACTCTACTTCTACGTATTTAAAAAAGGATATTGATGCTTCTTATGAAAAATTAAAAATATCATTATCTGAATTGGACGCTGATTATAGAGTTGCTGTTGAAAACACTAATAATAAAACTGTTTTGGTAGCAAATTCTACATTTAAATATTTAGAAAAATTTGGTTTAAAAGTTATTTGCGTAGACAGTGATGCTAGTGATAAAACTATTAGTGATGCTCAAAATTTAATAAAAAAAGGTGACGTTAGTTATATTTACTCTTTTAAGGGAGAAAAATTATCAGAAAATGCACAAAAATTACTAGATAATAATTCTTCTAGTTTAAAGAAGCTGGAATTAAATAAGTTAGATAATATTTCTGATAGTGATCGTAATAATAAAAAAACATACATTTCTATAATGAATGAAAATTTAGAATTATTAAAACAAGAATTATACCAATAAAAAAGCAACTTATTCAGTTGTTTTTTTTAATACTCTAATTTTTCCATGGCCTGCATGTTTTTGATCATAAACATCTTTTATTTGTGATAAGTCAACATATTCTACTGAATAGAAATCTTTTAAAGCAGTATACATTAATTTATATTTACTAGTTGCCATTTCATATTCTTTATTCATAATATGAGTAGTTACTGGTATTAAGAATTTATTATATACATCTTGCCATAAGTTATTATTTTCTTTATCATTAGCTATATTTTGTGCTATTACTGGTCCGAGTGTATCATATTCCATTAGCATATCTTTATATTCTATATTTTTTTGCATAACATTATCTCTAAAAGATCTAAGCGTATTTAAAACGAAGCAATCATCACTATAACCTAATTTATTACATATAATTGTTGTTAAATAGCAACCTTGTTGCGGTTCATATCTATTTTTTTGATGAGGACAGGAATCATCTGGATAATAGTATGTTTTATACCAACTACAATACCCTTTACTATTATCTCCTGTAAAACTATAGTTTTCACACTTCCCACACTTTCCTTCATAAGACATTCTATCATCTCCCAATATGTGCCATATTATACTTTGTTGCTGTTAAAAAGTCAATAATTTTAATTAATTAAAAATATATAGTAATTTACTATATATCAAAATATTTTTCTATTAATTTTTGAGTGTTTTCTACTAGTTTTATTAATTTATTTATATTTTCTTTTATATATTTATAATCATTTTCATTTGCTTTTTCTAAATAGTAAACAGCTTCTTCT
>CAJMSU010000002.1 GCA_905216155.1 uncultured bacterium | reverse complement strand
GCGTCCCGCAGTGGTGTGCGTCCGGCAATAGAAGTTCCAAAGTCTAAAATCTCATCATAAAATACCCACAAGGTATGAAATATGAGTAAGAGTCTAAAAGACTAACAAAATAAGGGGTAAGAGAGAAATGTCTTCTGGAGAGCGAAATTTGGAACAAATTATCGTGCGACGGAAGACCGATTAAAAAATGGTATTATTTAATTAATATAAATAATATAGGGTAATACTAGAAAACTGGATCTTTTGATCCGTTGTTTCTCGTTCGTCTAATGCGACTAACGCTTGGAACGTGAACTCGAACAACCGCAACGTGAACAACAACACTGCAAGCAACTCAAACAACAATGGTGTGCGTCCGGCAACTTTCTTTAAAACTAAGAATTTTTAGACAAGTATAATTATGAAATACTATGATTAAAAATGAAGTAGAGGTGTTTTTATGAAATTAATAGACACCTATAATAGTTATAAAATAAAATATAAAGAATATGTAGTACTAATTAAATCTGGAATGTTTTATGAATGTTTAAATAAGGATGTTAGTATTATGTATTCTTTATTTCATTATAAAATAAAAAATAATGGTATTAACTATATTGTAGGCTTTCCAGAAAAAAGTATTGTTAAAGTATGTGACAGTTTAAAACAAAATAAGATTAATTATATTGTATTAGATAAAGATAAAGATGAGTACTATATATCAGATAAATATATGACAAATAAAAATAATTATAATAACTATGAATTAGATATAAATAAGTTAAATTATATAAATTATAAGCTTGATAATATATATAATAAATTAAAAGAAAAAGTATTAGATAAAGATATAGAAAGGGTACTTATTAGTATTGAAGAATTATTATGAATGATAGACTATTAATTGCGACAAAGTCAAAGAAAACAATAGAGTATATAGTAAATCTAACTGATAATTATCCTTATAAATATATAGAACTTAAATCGAGAATTATCAATACTAGTTTTGATATTTTGGAAATGATTTATTTAAGTAATATTGATAATAGTAATAAAAAATATATAATTCCAAAATTAAAAATGTTGGATTATTATTTTAAATTAAGTTATAAAAAAGAAATTATATCTAAAAGGAAATATGAAGTGATTTCAAATTATTTATTAGAAATTGTTAAAATGATGATAGGTTGGAGTAATGAAAAGAGTAGGTAATTTATATAATATAATTAATGATATAGACATTATTATGGATATGTATGATAGGGTAATATCTAAAAATACTAAAAATAAAAGAAAATTAATGAGTTTTGATGATTATTACAGTAGTAATATTGGAAATATAAAAAGAATAATTAATTATAATAACTATATTCCTGACAAATATAGTATTTTTCTAATTAAAGAACCTAAATATAGAATAATAATGAGTCAAAGTATTAAAGATAAAATTATTAACCATTTAGTCGCCAATAGTAAAAGATATAATTAAGAAAAAGATTAAGGATAAAGATGTATTAAAAATTATATACTCTGTAATTGATTCTACAGATTGTGATTATATCAATAAAAGTATTAATAGATTAAAAGAATTGGAAATAAAGAGAGTAAAAGAGAAAAATATAAACAAAAAAGAAAAACTTAAATTAATTAACGAAATAGAAAATATACCATTATATAAAAAGAAAAAAGGATTTCCTATTGGAAATATGACAAGTCAGATAGTTGCAATTTTCTATCTTAATGAACTTGGTCATTTTATTAAAGATGGTTTGAAAATTAAGTCATATGTACGTTATATGGATGATGGAGTATTAATTCATAATGATAAAGAGTATCTAAAATATTGTTTAAAGGAAATAGAAAAAATTATTTATAAATATATGCTTGAATTAAATAATAAAACTAAAATACTTTCTAGCAAAGAAGGAATTGAATTTTTAGGATTTAGATTTATAATTAGTAATAAAACAATAGTTAAAGTTAACAATAAAACTAAAAAAAGATTTAAAAAAAAGATGAAATTATTATATGAACAATACAATAATAATCTAATTAGCTATGACACTTTAAAAAGCACGGAGGAAAGCTATATCAATCATTTAAAATATGGCAATTGTAATAAGCTAATAAAAGAAAATATCAAAGTTATTCACGTGATATAGCAGATATTTAAGTAGATGCTTTTTTTTTACACATAAAAATGTTATAATTTTTATATGATTGGAGGAATAATGTAATGAAGACTCTGAAGGATATTGATATAGAAAATAAAAAGGTAATTATTAGATGTGATCTTAATGTGCCTATAAAAGATCATAAAATAATAGATGATAATAGAATAAAAGAAAGTCTAAAAACAATTAAATATTGCTTAGATAAAAATTGTAAAATAATATTATTATCACACTTAGGAAGAATAAAAGAAGAAAGTGATTTAGAAAAAAATAGTTTAGAACCAGTTGCTAAAAGATTAAGTAAGCTTTTAAACAAAGATGTAAAATTTATAAATGAAACACATGGTGAAAAATTAGAACAGGCTGTATCTACTATGAAAGCAAAAGATATTATCTTAGTACAAAACACTAGATATGAAGATTTAAATGATAAGAAAGAAAGTTCTAATGATAAAGAACTTGGAGCATATTGGGCCTCATTAGGAGAAGTTTTTATTAATGATGCTTTTGGTACCGCACATAGAGCTCATGCATCTAACGTAGGAATTGCTAATAATCTCCCATCTTGTGTAGGCTTTTTAATAGAAAAAGAATTAACAGCTCTAAAAGAATTGGAAAATCCCGAAAGACCATTTATAGTAATTTTAGCTGGAGCTAAAGTTAAAGATAAAATTGGTGTTATAAAAAACTTAGTAAAAAAAGCAGACAAACTCTTAATAGCAGGTGGAATGGCATTTACTTTCTTAAAATCAGAAGGATATGAAATAGGATCATCTCTATTAGATAGTGAAAATATTGATTTATGTAATGAAATGCTAAAAAAATATCCAAATAAAATTATTCTCCCAGTAGACTTTGCAGTATCAACAACTTTTACAAATGATGAAAAATATCGTCAAAAAGATATAACAAATATAGAATATAATGAAATGGGCTTAGATATTGGAGATAATTCAATAAAATTATTTGAAACCTATCTAAAAGATGCTAAAACAGTTTTATGGAATGGACCATTAGGTGTATATGAATTTTCTAAATATAAAAAATCAACAGATGAAATATTAAAATTTATAGTCGATAATAATATAAAAGCAATTCTAGGTGGTGGTGATATAGTAGCAGCTGCAACTAATGCAAATTTAAAAGATAAAGTTTATCATGCATCAACCGGAGGAGGAGCAACATTAGAGTATCTAGAAGGAAAAACTCTACCAGGATTAGAAGCCATTAAATAAAGCAGGTGTTAATATGAGTACAACAAATATATTCGTAGCCGATCCATACGATAAAAATCATATTGAATTATTTAAAAATTTTGAAAAGGAAAATACCAAAGTAAAAAAAGTATCTCCGTTATTTGAAAAAATTATTACAACATCAGATAAAAAAACTTATCTAAAGAATAAAACAATCGACAATAATATAAATGAAGTACTTTTTATAAAAGGAAAAAATAATATTAAAGATTTTTGTTATATCACTGGAGAAAAGGACATAAAAACATGTAAACTTTATTTTCCAGACATAGATTCCAAAAATAAAAATAGATTAATAGTAAAAGCAGCAACTGATTATTCCATAAATTACTTACAAATGGAAACAGTCTTTGTCATGACTGATGAGTCTAATAAAGCATTAATTAAAAACTTAGAAAACTTATCATATGAAAGCCTTGGAAATGATGATAACACTGTAACTTATATGATAGAAAGGGAAAAAATAATAAACAAAGAAAGGATAATATAATGGAATTAATAAAAGGCATAAAGAAAAATACAATTTTTTTACTACTAATAACCATAGTTATTCTCTTCTTTGTTTTAAAAGATGACTTCAATAATATAACAACAACTCTATCAAGAATGGATTATAAATTTATTATTATAGCTATAATATTTTGGTTGTTATCAATTATATTAAAAGGATATGTAAATTACAAAACCGTAAATAATAAAAAACAAATTAGTCTAAAAGAAGCAATCAAACATAATGTTATAACACAATTTTTTAATGGTATAACTCCATTTTCATCAGGTGGACAACCAATGGAAATATACATGTTAACAGAGCATAGTATATCAGGTGCAAAAGCAACAACAATTACAATCCAAAATTTTATTTTTTATCAAGTAGCTTTAGTACTATATGGCCTATTAGCAGTAACATATAATGCTATATTTCACATATTTCCCAAAGTACCATTACTAGGAAAATTAACCCTAATAGGTTTTCTTATCAATACATTAGTAGCAATAGCGCTATTTGTAATAACCTTTTCACCAAAATTCACAAAAAAAGTAACAAATATAATAATAAAATTATTAGTAAAATTAAAAATTATAAAAGATGAGGAAAAAACAGCTGAAAAATGGAATTTAAAACTAGAAGAATTTCATAGTAGTGCTAAAGTGTTAAGAAAAAGAAAATTGTTATTTATAGAAGGAGTAATTATAAATTTAATAAGTCTAACATGTTTATATATAGTTCCATTATTTATAGTTTATAGTCTTCATAACTATACCAGCCTAAATATAGCCGATACTCTTACATCATCAGCATACGTTTTAATAATAGGTGCATTTGTTCCAATTCCAGGTGCTAGTGGAGGAATAGAGTATGGATTTTTAAAGTTTTTTGGTAATTTCGTAACAGGAACTAACTTATCAGCTATATTAATTATATGGCGCTTTATAACATACTATTTAGGATTAATAATAGGTGCATTAGCATTTAGTTTAGAAAAGAAAGGTGATTAAAATGAGAATAGGATTATTCACAGATTCATATCCTCCATTCATAAATGGAGTATCTACATCAGTAGCCATGCTAAAAAAAGCTCTAGAGAAAAAAGGCCATACAGTATATGTAGTAACTGTCAGTGCCAATGCTTTAAAATTTGAAATAGATAATGAAAACAACATAATAAAAATACCAGGTATTCCAATAGGTATATATGACTATAGAATTAGTAGAATTTATCCAATTTCAATGATAAATACAATGAAAAACTGGAAATTAGATGTAATACATTCTCATACAGAATTCGGTATAGGTATATTTGCTAGATTATTTGCCAAACAATTTAATATTCCACTAGTCCACACATATCATACATTATATGAAGATTATACACATTATATAACCCATGGATACTTTGATAAATCTAGTAAAAAGATAGTAGAATATTTAACAAAATTCTATTGCGATAAAACAGCTAAAGAATTAATAGTTCCAACTAATAAAATATATAACTTATTTAAAGAAAAATATAAATTTGAAAAAAGTATTCACATAATACCAACAGGTATAGAAGTAGATAGATTCTTTGAAGAGAATGTAGATAAAAAAGAAGTTGCTACTCTTGGAAAAAAACTAGGTTTATCAAAAAAAGATTATGTAATTATTTTTGTTGGTAGATTAGCAGAAGAAAAAAATGTAGAATTTCTTCTAAAAAGTCAAAAAAATCTCCAAAATAAAATTCCTAATCTTAAATTACTAATAGTAGGAGATGGGCCTGATAAAGAAAAATATGAAAAATTATCTAAAGAATATAATATAGATAAATCAACAATATTTACAGGAAAAGCCTCATGGGAAGAAATACCTCTTTATTATCATAATGCTAATCTCTTCGCAACAGCATCAACAACAGAGACACAAGGATTAACAGTAATAGAAGCTATGGCCTCATCTGTCCCAGCTCTTTGTATAGATGATGAATCATTTAAAGGTACAGTAATAGATAATCTAAATGGTAAAATATTTAAAAATAATACTGAATATGAAAATGATGTATTAGAATTATATAAAAGTAAAGATATAAAAAAATATAAAGAACAAGCAAGAATTCAAGCAGAACATTGCTCATCATCTGCATATGCTGAAAGAGTACTAGAAGTATATAAAAGAGCTATAAAAGAAAAAGAAGAAAAACAAAATAGAAATATAATTAGAAAAATTGTAAATAAAGTAAAGGATAAGAAAAATGCTAATAGTTCTAAATAATAAATCAAATTTAACAAAAGAAGAATATTCAAATTATATAAAACAATTAAAAAAAATAAAAACAAGGCATGACATTATTTTATGCCCCAATATGCTAAACATTTCTGCTAAAAAAAGGTTAAAAAACATTATCTTAGGATCACAAAACGTAAGTGCTTATAAAAAAGGTGCTCATACAGGAGAAGTTACAGCAAAACAGTTAGCATCATATGATGTTAAGTACTCATTAATAGCCCATAGTGAAAGAAGAATAGAACAAAAAGAAGAAGATAAGGAATTCTTAAACAAAATAAACAATTGTCTTGAAGAACAAATAATTCCTATCTACTGTATTGGAGAAACAAAAGAAGAAAAAGAAAAAAATAAAACCAAAGAAGTATTAGAAAAAAACTTACAAGTAATAAAAAACAATAAAGATGTAATAATAGCGTACGAACCAATATGGGCAATAGGAACCGGAATAATACCAACAATAAAAGAAATAGAAGAAAATATTAACTTTATAAAAAGTAAATTTCCAAATAATAAAGTTTTATATGGTGGAAGTGTAAACGAAAAAAATATAAAAGAAATATCAACCATAAAAAATATAGATGGATATTTACTAGGTGGTGTTAGCCTTAATATAGATAATTTAAAGAAATTCCTATTAAACATATAGAAATAGACACTTTCGACAAAAGATGTCTTTTTTTTCTCTAGAATTTAATCGAACTTTGTTATATAATTATAATGCAAAGTAGTACAGAATAGGAGAATAATTATGAATAAAATAAGAATTTTAGCAGTAGATGATAATAAAAGTTTAATTGAAATGATAAAGGAATATTTTAAAGATAATTCAGAAATAAAAATAGTATATGAAGCACATGATGGTAATGAAGGTATAAGATTAATTGAGAAGAAACAAGAAGAATATGACATTATATTATTAGACCTAATAATGCCAAATAAAGATGGTGTTGCAGTACTAGAAGAAATGAAAGAAAAAAATATAAATAAAAAAGTAATTGTTTTAACATCGTATAATACTCAAGATATGATTAGAAAAGTATCAGAATTAGGAATATGTTATTTTATGTTAAAACCATTTGAATTAGATGATTTAGAAAGAAGAATTATAGAAGTTGCTGAAGGCATAAAGTATGGTGGAAAATCAGTAGATTTATATCATAATAATTTACAAATATCAATAACTAAAACACTTCATGAATTAGGAGTACCATCCCATATCAAAGGTTATCAATATATAAGAGAAGGAATATCTTTAATATATGAAAATCCAGATATGATAGGAGGCATAACAAAGGAATTATATCCAGAAGTAGCCAAAAAATATCAAACCACTGTATCAAGAGTAGAAAGAGCAATAAGACATGCTATAGAAGTTAGTTGGAACAGAGGTAATTGGCAGTTAATGGAAGATATATTTGGACATAGTGTTGATATAGATAAAGCTAAACCAACTAATTCAGAATTTATTGTAACAGTAGCAGATAAATTAAGATTAGAGTTTTCAAAACCAATGAGTAAATAAAGACATAATAGTCTTTTTCTTTTTATTGACAAATCATAATTTAAAAAGTATACTTAATTTATAAAATATGTAAGGAGATGACAATTTATGGAACGAAAGATAGAAGAATTTCTAAAGAAATGGCGAAAAGATATAATTAGAAAGCCATTAGTTATATATGGTCCAAGGCAAATTGGAAAAACATTTACTATTTTAAATTATGGTAAAAAAGAATATAAAAATGTCATCTATATAAATACAAACAATAATAAAGAAATAAAAGAGCTATTTAAAAAAGAAAAATCAACAGAAAAAATAATTTTAAACTTATCTCTAATAACAGGCGAAACCATTTTAGAAGAAGATAGCTTAATAATATTAGATAATGTAGATGATATAGACATAATAAAAGGTGTAAAGCTATTTGGTAGTGAACATAGTAAGTATCATATTATTGTTATCATATCAAGAAAAAGTAATCTATCAGAGTTTAAAGGTGAAGAATTGCAATTTAAAGGTATGACTGAAATGGATTTTGAAGAATTTTTATGGTCAAAGAATGAAAAATCTCTAGCTAATCTAATAAGAGAGTCATTTACTAAAAGAAAAACATGTCCATTTCATAAAGTAGCAATGGATTTATTTGAGGAATATTTAGTAACTGGTGGATTCCCAGAAGTAATAATAGCAGAGTCATTAGGAAAATCAAATTATGAAATAGATGCTATTAAACAGAAAATAATAGATGTATACAAAAAAGAAATAGCCCTAAATAGCACATTAATAGACATACCAAGAGGAATTGAAGTATTGAACTCCATTCCAGAACAATTAAAAAAGGAAAATAAAAAATTTCAATATGGTCTTCTCGGTCAAGGAAGAAGAGCCAAAGAATATGAAAGTTCAATAAACTATTTAGTAGATAATCAAATAGTCTATAGAAGTTATAAGATAAAAGAAGTAAAGTCACTTTTGAGTAGTTGTAAAGAAAAAGATAGTTTCAAACTTTACTTACCAGATGATGGCCTTCTATTTACAATGCTTCACTTAAATATAAAAAGATTCTTAACAGATGAAAAATTAAAAGAGATAATGTATGAAAATCATATAGCTAAAACACTTGTTGAAGCAGGATATTCACTTTATTATTATCAATCCCAAGGAAAAGCAGAAGTAAACTTTGTAATTCAAAATAGAATGGGTCAAATAATTCCGATAGAAATAGCAACTAAGACCAACTCAAAAGCAAAGTCATTATCAGTATTTATTAAAAGATATACAACAAAAGAAGCATATAGAATTACAGAAAACAATTTTGCAACAAAAAAAGATATTAGATATATCCCAATATATGCCATATTTTGTTTAAATGAAATAAAATTCTAGGAGGATAATATGATTAAATTAGTTTTAGTAAGACATGGACAAAGCATTTGGAATTTAGAAAATCGTTTTACAGGATGGACAGATGTAGAACTATCTGAACAAGGAATAAAAGAAGCTAAAGAAGCAGGTATAGCATTAAAAGAACAAGGTTTTACTTTTGATGCTGCCTATACATCATTTTTAAAAAGAGCAAATGATACACTTAAATATATTTTAGAAGAATTAGATGAAGAAAACATTCCAGTAAAATATAGTTGGCGATTAAATGAAAGACATTATGGAGCATTACAAGGATTAAATAAAGATGACACTAGAAAAAAATATGGAGATGAACAAGTACATATTTGGAGAAGAAGTGCCAATGTAAGACCACCAGAATTAGAAATAACTGATGAAAGATATCCTGGCAATGATCCTAAATATAAAGATCTAGATAAAAGCGAAATACCAACAACAGAAAATTTAACTGATACAATAAAAAGAGTAATTGATTACTGGAATACCGACATAAAAAAAGACATCTTAGATAATAAGAAAGTAATAATAGCAGCACATGGAAATAGCTTAAGAGGTCTAATGAAATATTTAGATAACCTATCAGATGAAGAAGTAATGAATCTAGAAATTGAAACAGGAAATCCTATTTGCTATGAATTAGATGACAACCTAAAACCAATAAAACATTATTATATAAAAAAATAACTAGATATCATAAACTAGTTATTTTCTTTTATTAATTCATCCAAGTCAACCTCAAAAAGTTTACCTGGATCAACATTAACGGCTAAAGAAATTTTCCAAATAGTATCAACAGAAAATGTTTTAGCACCTTTCTTAGATTCTATTCTTCGAATAAATTCATGAGAAACACCAACTCTTTCAGCTAAAACAGCCTGAGTAATGCCAGCTTTCTTTCTATATTTCTTAATGTTTTTCGCAATTTGATCATAAATATTAACCTCATATTTATTCATAATATCACCTATAAAATTATTATGTACCAAAAATAAAAAATAATATGTAAACCAATAGTTAACACAAAAAAATAAACTTGTTCGATTGTTCATATAGAAAAAATGTTCTATAATAATTTAAAGGTGATCCCAATGCAAAAAAGAATAATTTTTCATATAGATGTAAATAATGCTTTTCTATCTTGGTCAGCTGTATTATTACTTTTACAAGGATACAAAAAAGATATAAGAAAAATTCCATCAATAATAGCAGGATCAGAAAAAGAAAGAAGAGGCATAGTATTAGCAAAGTCTCCAGTAGCTAAAAAATATAAAATAGTAACAGCAGAAACGATTTATAGTGCCAAAAGAAAATGCAAATACTTAGAAGTTTATCCACCAAACTATAAATGGTATTATAAAAAGTCAAAAGAATTAATGAATTACTTATCTACATACTCACCAGTACTAGAGCAATATTCAGTAGATGAATGCTTTCTAGATATGACAGGTATGAATTATTTGTATAATAATTACATAGATTTAGCATATAAAATCAAAAATGAAATAAAGAAAAAATTTGGTTACACAGTAAATATTGGTATAGGAAATAATAAATTATGTGCAAAAATGGCAAGTGATTTTGAAAAACCAGACAAGGTTCATACATTATTTGAAAACGAAATAGAAGAAAAATTGTGGCCATTACCAGTATCAGATTTATTTATGGTAGGTAAAAAAACTGCAAGTAAATTAAAAGAATTAAATATAAACACAATATATGATTTAAAAGAAGCAGATGATGAGGTACTATATAAATATTTTAAAAATCAATCAAAGTATCTAAAAGAAGCGTCTCTTGGAATAGATAATTCAAAAGTAGAAGTAAGAAAAGAAAAATCATCAAGCATATCAACAACAGAAACACTTTCTTATGATACAGATGATAAAGACAAATTAAAAGAAATATTATTTAGGCAAACAGAAGAAGTAACCAGACAACTACGTCATCAAAAGCAATATGCAAATACAGTGGCAGTTATATTTAAAAACAAATATTTTAAAAACTATAGTGCCCAAATGAAACTATTAAATACAACAGATAATACAAAAGAAATATATAAGGCTGTAATTAAAGTATTTGAAAATAATTATAAAGAAGATCCTATTAGATTAATAGGAGTAAGATTGTCAGGTCTAACAGATAACAAAGATATTCAACTAACTATTTTTGATAATAATGAAATAAAAACAAAAGAAAATGACATACAAAAAATGATAGATTCAATTAATGAAAAATTTGGGAGTGGCATGATAGCACCTGCTTCTATAAAAAAGATTGGTAAAACAAAAAAAGACAAGTTGGGAAAATTATAAACGCAAATAAAAATAATGAAAAAAATGTCAAAAACCCTTGATTTTATTAAGTATTATATGTTATACTTTGTTACGTGTGACTGCTTAGATGTGCAAGGTTGCTGATACACCAGGTTAAGTTGTTAATTTGGATCGGGTTATTTGCACGGAGCAAGTCTATACTAGATATAGGCGAAGGGAGGATTTTAAATGTCAACAGCAAAGATACGTATTAGATTAAAATCTTATGATCACAGAATTTTAGATAATGCAGTAACTAAAATTGTTGAAACAATTAAAAGATCAGGTGGAGAAATCTCAGGACCAGTTCCACTTCCAACTGAAATAGAAAAATTCACAATTTTAAGAGCTGTACACAAATACAAAGATTCACGTGAACAATTTGAAATGCGTACACACAAAAGACTTATTGATATCAAAAATCCAAGTAAGGAAACTATTGATGCGTTAGCTCACTTAGATTTACCTTCTGGAGTTGATATTGAAATCAAAACAAAATAATTTAGGAGGAAAAACAAATGAAAGGAATCTTAGGTAAAAAAATTGGGATGACTCAAGTGTTTACTAAAGATGGTAAATTAATTCCTGTAACTGTAGTTGAAGTTGAACCAAATGTTGTAACTCAAATTAAAACAGTTGAAAAAGATGGATATGATGCTATTCAACTTGGAACTGAAACAATCAGAGAAAAGTTAAGTAACAAACCACAAATGGGTCATACAAAAAAAGCAAACACTGAACCTAAGCGCTTCTTAAGAGAAATCAGAGGAGTAAACGTTAATGACTATACACTAGGACAAACAATAGGTGTAGACATTTTCGAAGAAGGTGAAATAGTTGACGTTACTGGAACTAGCAAAGGTAAAGGGTTCCAAGGTGTTATTAAACGTCATAATCAAAGTCGCGGACCTATGGGTCATGGTTCTCAATACCATAGAGGAGTAGGTTCATTAGGAACTATGTTACCAATGCATGTCCTAAAAGGTAAGAAAATGCCAGGACAAATGGGTAATGTAAGAAGAACTGTTCAAAATCTTGAAATTATTTCAGTAGATACTGAAAACAATGTTATTTTAGTTAAAGGTAATGTTCCAGGTCCAAAGAAATCATTAGTTATGATTCATACTGCAGTTAAGAAACCAAATGCTAAAAAAGAAGCAGCTGACTTAATATCTTACGTAGTAGAAGAAGTAAAAGAAGCTGCACCTGCAGAAGAAAATGTTGAAACAACTACTGAACAAACAGCAGAATAAAATCGTCACAAATAAATAAAGAAAAAAATAAATATTATAAATGTGATGAAAGGAGGAATCGTAGATGAAAAAAGTAAATCTTTTAAATTTAAAAGGTGAAACAGTTAAGGACATTAAATTAAATGAAGAAATATTTGGAATAACTCCAAATGATAAAGTTTTATATGATGCAATTATTTTAGCAAGAGCATCTTTAAGACAAGGAACACATAAGACTAAGAACAGATCAGAAGTAAGTGGTGGTGGAAGAAAGCCATGGAGACAAAAAGGAACAGGACGTGCTCGTCAAGGTTCAATTAGAGCTGTACAATGGGTAGGTGGAGGAAATTATGGAACTCCAGTACCAAGAGATTATAGCAAAAAACAAAATCGCAAAGAAAGAAGATTAGCTATTAAATCAGCTTTATCTCATAAAGTAAATGATAAAGAATTAATAGTATTAGAAAATTTAGTTTTAGAAACACCAAAAACTAAAGAAATGCGTAATATATTAGAAACTTTAAAGATTGCTGACAAAAAGATCTTATTAGTAGTAAATGAATTTGAGGAAAATTTAATATTATCATCAAGAAATTTAGCTAATGTAGTATTAATATCAGCAGATGAGTTAAATGTATTAGATATAGTAGGAACTGATGTAATGGTAATTACAGAAGCTGCACTAAAACAAGTTGAGGAGGTGCTTAAATAATGAAAGATACAAAATATTTAGAAATAATCAAAGCACCAGTGATAACAGAAAAATCACAAATGGATAAAGCTAATGGAAAATATACTTTTAAAGTTGATCCAAAAGCAAATAAAATTGAAATAAAACAAGCAATTGAAAAAATCTTTAATGTAAAGGTTAAATCAATTAGAACAATAAACGTAAAACCTAAAAAAAGAAGAGTTGGTCGTTATACAGGATTAACTAATCGTTCAAAAAAAGCAATTGTTACTCTTGCAGAAGGACAAACAATTGATCTTGGTTAAGGAGGGAGAAAATTATGGCAATCAGAAATTACAAACCTACTACACCAGGTCGTAGAAAAATGAGTACATTAGTTAATGAAGAAATAACTAAAACTACTCCAGAAAAATCACTTACAATCACTGTTAAGAAAAATGGTGGTCGTAACAATCAAGGTAAAATAACAGTTCGTCATCAAGGTGGCGGAGCTAAAAGAAAATACCGTATTATTGATTTTAAAAGAAATAAATTAAACGTACCTGGATCAGTAGCAAGCATTGAATATGATCCAAATAGAACTGCAAATATTGCATTAATTAACTATGCTGATGGAGAAAAAAGATATATCTTAGCTCCAAAAGGTTTAAAAGTTGGAGATAAAATAGAAGCAGGAGAAAAAACAGATATTAAAGTTGGTAATGCATTACCAATAATGAATATACCAGTAGGTACAATGATTCATAATATTGAATTACGTCCAGGAAAAGGTGGAGAATTAGCAAGAAGTGCTGGTTCATCTGCACAAATCCTTGGTCGTGAAGACAAATATGTAATGATTCGTTTATCAAGTGGTGAGCAAAGAAAAGTTCTAGGAACTTGTATGGCAACAATCGGAGAAGTTGGAAACGAAGATGCATCACTTGTTAGAGTAGGAAAAGCAGGAAGAAATCGTCATAAAGGAATTAGACCTACAGTTCGTGGTTCTGTTATGAACCCTAATGACCATCCACATGGTGGTGGTGAAGGACGTGCCCCAGTTGGACGTAAATCACCTATGACACCTTGGGGTAAACCTGCACTTGGAATGAAGACACGTAAGAAAAAACAATCAGACAAATTCATCGTACGTCGTCGTGGAACTAAATAGGAAAGGATGATAGACAAATGGCAAGAAGTTTAAAAAAAGGACCTTATGTATTTGATAGATTATTAAAAAAGGTTCAAGAATTAAATAAATCTGGAAAAAAAGAAGTCATTAAAACTTGGTCTCGCCGTTCCACTATTTTTCCTGATTTTATAGGACACACATTCGCAGTTCACAACGGTAAAGAATTTATACCAGTATATGTTACTGAAGATATGGTTGGACATAAGTTAGGTGAATTTGCTTTAACACGTAAATTCGGTGGACATGGACAAGATAAAAAGAAATAAAATGACTAGGAGGGAAATAAATGGAAGCAAGAGCAATCGCAAAAGGGCTTAGAACTTCACCTATAAGAGCTCGCCTAGTATCAGATATGATACGTGGAAAAAGCGTAAGTGAAGCATTAAACATTTTAAATAATGTTAATAATAAGTCAGCTAGACTTACTAAAAAAGTGTTAAATTCAGCAGTTGCTAATGCCGTTAATAATAACGGAGCAGATGCGTCAACACTTTATGTTAAAGAAGCAAGAGTAGATGCTGGTCCTGTAATGAAACGTCACTTTTTTGATTCACGTTCGCATATAGGACATAGAGATCATAGAACTAGTCACATAATTATAGTAGTGGCTACAAAAAACTAATAAGGAGGTTACAATATGGGACAAAAGGTTAATCCTAATGGACTAAGACTTGGCATTAACAAAACTTGGGAAGCTAAATGGTATGCTAACAAAAAAGATTTCTCAAAAGTATTAGAAAAAGATATTAAAATTCGTAAATACTTAGAAGAAAACTTAAAAAATGCTGGTATAGCTAAAGTAGAAATTGAAAGAACTGCCAAGAGATGTGAAGTTGTTATTCATACTTCTAAACCAGGTGTCATGATTGGACGTGGTGGAGAAGAAATAGAAAAATTAAAGAAACAACTTTCAAAAGTTGCAGATGAAAATATTCAAATATCAATCGTTGATATTAAAAAAGCAGACATAAACGCTCAATTAGTTGCAGATTCAATTGCAAATCAAATATCTAATAGAGCATCATTCCGTATGGCTCAAAAACGTGCTATTAGAAATGCAATGAGAGCAGGAGCTAAAGGAATTAAAACTTCTGTATCTGGACGTTTAGGTGGTGCAGATATGGCAAGAAGTGAAGGATACACAGAAGGAACTATTCCTCTACATACATTAAGAGCAGATGTTGATTATGCAACAGCAGAAGCTGATACAACATTTGGTAAAATAGGTGTTAAGGTATGGATCTATAAAGGTGAAATCCTAAACAAGAAGAGTAAGGGAGGTAATTAATATGTTAATACCGTCAAGAACAAAACATCGTCGTGTTCATAGATTACCTTACGAAGGAAAATCTCGTGGAAATAGAGAATTACATTTTGGAGAATATGGACTTCAAGCAAAAGAAGGAGCTTGGATTACTGCTAATCAAATAGAAGCTGCTCGTATTGCTATGACTCGTTATATGAAACGTGGTGGAAAAGTATGGATTAATATTTTCCCACACATGCCATTAACTAGAAAACCTATCGGTACAAGACAAGGTAAAGGTAAAGGTAACGTTGAAGGATGGGTTGCAGTAGTAAAAGAAGGAAAAATCATGTTCGAAATAGCTGGAGTTTCTGAAGAAGTAGCTCGTGAGGCATTACGTCTAGCTGCACATAAACTACCAGTAGCAACAAAATTTGTAAAGAAAGAAAATGGTGGTGAATAATATGAAGGTTAAAGAAATAAGAGAATTATCAACAGAAGAAATTAATGAAAAATTATTTGAAGCTAAACAAGAATTATTTAACTTACGTTTCCAACAAGCAACAGGAAACCTTGAAAAACCTTCTAGAATCAGAGATTTAAGACACACCGTTGCAAGATATAAAACAGTTCTAAGAGAACGTGAAGGTAACGAATAGGAGGTTATATAATGGAAAAGAAGATAAAAAAAGAATTAGTTGGAAAAGTTGTTAGTGCTACTAATGATAAAACAATCAGCGTTTTAGTTGAAACTTATAAAACCCATCCGTTATATCACAAAAGAGTAAAAAGCTCTAAGAAATATAGTGTACATGATGAAAAAAATATAGCTAAAGTTGGAGACACTGTTCGTATAGCAGAAACAAGACCAATGTCAAAAACTAAACATTTCTATTTAAAAGAAATAGTAAAAGAAGCAGTTATTATTTAACGCTTAGATGAAGAAGGAGGAATAATTTATGTTACAACAAGAAAGCCGTATGAAAGTTGCTGATAACTCTGGTGCACGTGAATTATTAGTAATTCGTGTATTAGGTGGAAGCAAAGTTAAAACTGGTAACATTGGAGATGTTGTAGTTGGTACTGTAAAAAATGCAATTCCTAACTCACCATTACCAAAAGGAAAAGTTGTAAAAGCAGTTATCGTCAGAACTCGTCAAGGCGTTCGTCGTGAAGATGGAAGTTACATTAAGTTTGATGATAATGCATGTGTTATCATTCGTGATGACAAGAGTCCAGTAGGAACTCGTATTTTTGGACCAGTAGCAAGAGAACTTCGTGATAAAGATTATATGAAAATAGTATCTTTAGCAAAAGAAGTACTATAAGAGGAGGATAAATATGAACTTTAAAATAGGAGATGAAGTTGTAGTTATCGCTGGTTCTGATAAAGGTAAAAAAGGAAAAATAATTAAAACATTAAGAGCTGAAAACAAAGTTATTGTTGAAGGTGTACATATTGTAAAAAAACATCAAAAACCTACTGGTAATGATGCTGGTGGAATTATTGAAGTTGAAGCACCAATTCATGCATCAAATGTTATGATAATTGATCCTAAAACTAAGAAAAGAACTAGAATAGGACATACAACAGACAAAAAAACAGATAAAAAAATAAGAATAGCAAAAAAATCAAACGAGAAGCTTGATTAATTGGAAGGAGGGTAAATTATGAACCGCCTAAAAGAAAAATACTTAAATGAAGTTGTTCCAAGTTTAATGAACAAATATAATTATAAATCAATTATGGAAGTACCAAAATTAGAAAAGATTGTTATTAATATCGGTGTAGGAGATGCAACTAGTAATTCAAAATTATTAGATGCAGCAGTAGCTGATTTAACAAAAATCTCTGGTCAAAAGCCTGTAGTTACAAGAGCTAAAAAATCAATAGCTGGATTCAAAGTAAGAGAAGGTCAAGCTATTGGATGTAAATCTACTTTAAGAGGAGAGAATATGTATAACTTTATGGATAAGTTAATATCAATTGCACTACCTCGAGTAAGAGATTTCCGTGGAGTTAGTCCAAAAGCTTTTGATGGTAGAGGAAATTATACAATGGGAATTAAAGAACAATTAATCTTTTCAGAAATTGATTATGATGATGTTGTAAAAGTACGTGGAATGGACATCGTATTTGTAACAACAGCTAAATCAAATGAAGAAGCATTCGATTTATTAAATGGACTTGGAATTCCTTTTAGAAAGTAAATGGGAGGAATATTATGGCAAAAAAAAGTATGATTGTAAAAGCTAATAGACCACAAAAATTTAAAGTGCGTGAATATACAAGATGTTCTCGTTGTGGACGTCCACACGCAGTAATGAGTAAATTCGGGATCTGCCGTATTTGCTTCCGTGAATTAGCTTATAAAGGACAAATACCAGGACTTAAAAAATCAAGTTGGTAATTTGGAAAGGAGGAATTTAAATGGCAGTAGTAACAGATACAATTGCAGATATGCTAACTAGAATTCGTAATGCTAATCAAATGCGTTATGAGGAAGTTAGAGTTCCAGCATCTAAAATCAAAGAATCAATAGCTAAGATTTTAAAAGATGAAGGATTTATTAAAAATTATAAAGTAGTTAAAGAAGACGCTCAAGGAACAATTCTTTTAACACTAAAATATACAGATAAAAAAGAAAGAGTTATCACTGGGCTAAAAAGAATTTCCAAACCAGGACTTCGTGTTTATGTTAAAAATGATGAAATACCTAAGGTATTAAATGGATTAGGAATAGCAATTATTTCTACATCTAAAGGAATTATGACAGACAAAGAAGCTCGTAAACAAAATATAGGTGGAGAAGTTCTAGCTTATATTTGGTAATAAGACAATATAAGGAGGGAAAGTATGAGCCGTATAGGTAATCGTATAATTACAGTTCCAGATAATGTTACAGTAACTGAACAAGACAATATTGTAACAGTAACAGGACCAAAAGGAACTTTGTCTCAAGTAATGTTAAAAGATATTACTATGAAACAAGAAGGTCAAGAGATTACTTTAGAACGTAAAAATGATAATGCTAAAGCAATGCATGGTACTATGAATGCTTTAATCAATAACATGATTATTGGAGTAACAGAAGGTTATGAAAAGAAATTAGAAATTATTGGTGTTGGATATCGTTTCAATGTTCAAGGTAAAAAATTAGTAATTAATGCTGGTTACTCACATCCAGTAGAGATGGAAATACCAGAAGGATTAACAGTAGAAGCTAACGGAAATACTGAAATTTCAGTTAAAGGAATTGATAAAGTTTTAGTTGGTGAATTTGCTGCTAATATCAGAAAAGTAAGACAACCTGAACCATATAAAGGTAAAGGAATTCGTTACAAAGGTGAACATATTCGCCGTAAGGAAGGAAAGAAAGCTGCTTAAAACAAGTAGGAAAGGAGAAATCAAATTATGATAAAAAAAGAATCTCGTAATAGTATGCGTATAGCTCGTCATGAAAGAATTCGTAAAAATATGATGGGAACAAGCATGACACCAAGATTATGTGTATTTCGTTCTAATAAAGAAATTTATGCACAAATTATCGATGATGAAACAAAAACTACAATTTGTTCTGCTTCCTCATTAGACAAAGACTTAAAAATTGAAAATGGAAGTAATGTTGAAGCAGCTAAGGTTGTAGGAGAAGCAATCGCTAAAAAAGCTACAAAAGCAAAAATAAAAAATGTTGTATTTGATAGAGGTGGATATCTTTATCATGGACGTGTAAAAGCTTTAGCAGAAGCTGCACGTGAAAATGGATTAGAATTCTAATAGGAGGGTATTATGCAAAGAAAAACTCGTGAACCTAAAGAAAAACAATTTGAAGAATTAGTAATTGACGTTAAAAGCGTTGTAAAAGTTACTAAAGGTGGACGTCGTAGAAGATATGCTGCTACAGTTGTTATAGGTGACCGTAAAGGTAAAGTTGGATTAGGTATTGGTAAAGCTAATGAAGTACCTGATGCAATTAAAAAAGCACTTCAAGATGCAAATAAAAAAATGATCACAGTACCTCTAATAGATGGAAGAACAGTTGCTCATGAAGCAATAGGAACTAGTGGAGCTGCAAGAGTTATTATTAAACCTGCACCAGCTGGTACTGGAGTTATTGCCGGTGGATCTGTTCGTGCTATCTTAGAATTAGCAGGATTTCGTGATATTGTCTCTAAATCACTAGGAGCAAGAACTAAAATAAACACAGCTAATGCTGCCCTTAATGCACTTAAGTCAATTAAGACTCCAGAGCAAGTAGCAGCACTTCGTGGAAAAACAGTAGAGGAGATATTAGGATAATGAAATTACATGAATTAGAAAAAAATATCGGAGCTACAAAAGCAAAAAAACGTGTAGGACGCGGACCAGCTAGTGGTCTTGGTAAAACAAGTGGTCGTGGACAAAAAGGACAAAAAGCACGTAGTGGTGGTAGTATCAACCCAGTATTTGAAGGTGGACAATTACCATTATATAGAAGACTTCCAAAAAGAGGATTTACAAACGCTAAATTTAAAACAGTATATGCTGTAATAAATATTGGTGATTTAAATAGATTCGAAGATGGAACAACAGTAACTCCAGCTCTATTAAAAGAGATGGGAATAATTAAAAATCAATTAGATGGAATAAAAGTACTTGGTGAAGGAAAACTTGAAAAGAAATTAACTATTCAAGCTAATAAATTCTCTAAAGTAGCATTAGAAAAGATCAAAGAGTCAGGAAGCAAAGCTGAGGTGATCTAATATGTTCAAAGTTATGAAGCAATTATTTACTCCAACAAATAAAGACTTAAGACATAGAATTTATTTTACACTTGGAGCATTAATGATCTTCATATTAGGTATTTCAATCAGAGTACCAGGAACAGAAGAATTAACAAGCAATTTAAGTTTCCTAGAATTAATTAATACAATCGGTGGTGGAGCACTTAAGAATTTTTCAATATTTGCCTTAGGTGTTATGCCATATATTACTGCATCTATCATTATGCAATTACTACAAATGGATATAATTCCATACTTTACTGAATTAAGTAAACAAGGAGCAACAGGAAGACAAAAATTAAACCAAATAACTAGATATATGGGTATAGCTTTTGCCTTTATAGAAGGATATGCATTAGCCTTTGCCTTTATAGGTAAAAATGGTGATGTAATGCAATATTTATATATATCTACAGTATTAACTGCCGGAACTTCTTTCCTTTTATGGTTAGGAGATCAAGTAACACAAAAAGGAATTGGAAATGGAACCAGTCTAATAATTATGGCAGGTATCATTTATACACTTCCTCAAATGTTTATAGATGCATTCAATGGTTTAATAACTCTAAATGGAACAGCACAAGTTATAACCTTAGGAATTATTAAATTCTTAGTATTTGTATTAATTTATTTCTTAGTAATAATTGGTGTTATCTTCGTTCAAGAGTCAGAAAGAAGAATACCTATCCAATATGCCAACAAATCAACAAGTGCATATGGAGCATCAGCACAAAGTTTCATGCCAATTAAAATAAACTCTGCAGGAGTTATACCAGTAATATTTGCATCAAGCCTAATGACAATCCCTGGTATAATTGCTCAAGTAGTAAAAAAAGAAGCATTTACTTTGTTTGTTCAAAAGTATTTAACATACACTACTCCAGTTGGTTTCATGATATATATTGTACTAATCTTCTTATTTGCATACTTCTATACATTTATTCAATTAAAACCAGAAGAATTTGCAAAGAACCTACAAGAAAACGGTGGATATATACCAGGAGTTAGACCAGGAGAAGAAACAAAAAAACATATAAATAAGGTATTATCAAGATTAACAGTATTAGGAGCTGCATTCTTAGTAATAATAGCTGGATTACCAATACTATTTTCAAAATTTACAAGCTTACCTACAAGTGTATCAATTGGTGGTACTGGATTATTAATCGTAGTAGGAGTAGCATTAGAAACTTATAAACAATTGGAAGGAAGCCTTCTTACAAGAAGTTATAAGAGAGGTTATAGTAGAAGGTGATAATTTGAAAAATATAATGTTTATAGCCCCACCAGCTGCCGGAAAAGGAACACAAGCTGATCTTGTGGTAGGAAAATATAATATACCTCACATATCAACTGGTGATATTTTAAGAAATATCTCTAAGCAAGATAGTGAAATAGGTAGTTATGTTTATGAAACACTAGCAGCTGGGAAGCTAGTTAAAGACGAAATAACTTATCAATTGATAGAAGATCGTCTAAAACAAAAAGATTGTAAAAATGGATTTATAATTGATGGTTTTCCAAGGAATATTGAACAAGCCATTAAATATGATGAAATATTAAACAATTTAAACATGGATATTGGAAATGTAATATTAATAAATATCGATAAAAAGACATTAGAAAAAAGAATTACAGGTCGTAGAATTTGCGAAGATTGTCAATCAATATTTAATATAAATGATGAAGCAAGTGCTCCACAAGTTGATTCAGTATGTGACAATTGTGGTGGTAGATTATATCAAAGAAATGATGATAATCTAGAAGCATTTGAAACTAGATACAAAATGTATTTAGAAAAAACAGAACCAATAATTAAATATTATAAAGAAAAAAATGTATTGTATGAAGTAGATGGTAATGATACTGTTGAAAATGTATTCAAAAAAATCGATAAAATTATCAGCAATCAATAGGAGATGATATAAAGTGATTACAATAAAAAGTAATAGGGAAATAGAGCTTTTAAGAATTGCTGGTAATATTGTATATAAAACCCATCAATATTTACGCCCTTTCTTAAAACCTGGTATTACAACCCAAGAAATTGATGATTTAGCAGATAAATACATAAGAAGTCAAGATGCAACACCATCTTGTAAAGGATATCAAGGATTTCCAGCAGCCATATGCATTTCAGTTAATGATGAAGTAGTACATGGAATAGCAGGGCCAAGAAAATTAAAAGATGGAGATATTGTAACACTTGATATTTGTGCATGCTATAAGGGATATCATGGTGACTCTGCATGGAGTTATGAAATAGGAAAAGTTGATGAGGAAAAATCTCATTTAATGAAATATACCGAAAAAGCTTTATTTGTAGGTTTAAATGAAGTAAAACCAGGTAATAGAATTGGTGATATAGGACATGCAATTTATGAATACTCAACTAAGCATAACTTAGGAGTTGTAAGAGAATTGTGTGGACATGGAGTAGGTAGTAACTTACATGAAGATCCAGAAGTTCCAAACTATGGAACACCAAATACTGGACCTAGACTTAAACCAGGTATGGTTATTGCTGTAGAACCAATGTTAACTGCAAAAAGTCCAAGAATTGAAATATTAGATGATGATTGGACTGTAATAACAGAAGATGGTCATCCAGCAGCTCACTTTGAGCACACTGTATTAGTTACAGAAGATGGCTATGAAATCTTAACAGGAGAGTGAAAAGATGGCAAAAGAAGATACAATCGAAATGGAAGGTAAAGTTCTTGAAATTATCCCAGGTGGGAAATTCAAAGTTCAACTAGAAAATGGACACATTGTGGAAGCTCACGTTTCTGGTAAAATACGAATGCACTATATTCGCATCTTAGCAGGAGATACCGTAATGATAGAACTATCGCCTTATGATTTAACACGTGGGCGTATTACCTATCGTAAATAATAGGAGGGATATTATGAAAGTAAAAGCATCAGTAAAACCTATTTGCGAAAAATGCAAAATAGTAAAACGTAAAGGTAAAATCAGAGTAATTTGTGAAAATCCAAAGCACAAACAAAGACAAGGATAATTATAATAGGAGGTGTACTAAATGGCACGTATTAAAGGTGTAGATATTCCAGATAATAAACATATTTGTATTTCATTAACATACATCTATGGAATTGGAAGAAATTTAGCAAATCAAATTTTAAAAGCTGTTGATATTGATCCAGCTAGAAAAACAAAAGATCTAGAACAAGAGGAATTAATTAAAATAAGAGATGAAATTAATAAACATTTAACAGAAGGTGACTTACGTCGTGAAGTTAATATGAATATTAAAACAAAAATGGAAATTAATTCTTATGAAGGTTCTCGTCATAAAAAAGGACTTCCAGTAAGAGGTCAAAGAACAAACCGTAATGCTCGTACTCGTAAGGGTAAAGGTAAAACTGTAGCAAATAAAAAGAAAGCTTAATTAAAGAAAAAATAAAAGAGGAGGTATACTCATGGCTTATAAAACTAGAAAAAGAAAAGTTAAAAAGAATGTACCAGAAGGAATTGCTCATATTCATTCAACATTCAACAATACAATTACAACATTAACAGATAAAGATGGTAATGCAATCTCATGGGCATCATCTGGTGCTATTGGATTTAAAGGTAGTAAGAAATCAACTCCATTCGCTGCTGGGATGGCTGCAGAAGCTGCTGGAAAAGCTGCTTATGATATGGGAATGCGTAAGGTTGAAGTTCACGTTAAAGGTTTAGGACCAGGTCGTGAAACAGCTATACGTTCACTACAAACTGCAGGTTTAGAAGTAACATCAATCATTGACGTTACACCAATACCACATAATGGATGTCGTCCACCAAAACGTCCACGTGTGTAATAATGAATAAGGGAGGTTAGTTTCATGTTACAATTTGAAAAACCAATATATAAAATAACTGATTCTGTAGAAAGCAATTTTTATGGAAAATTTGAATTAGAACCATTAGAAAGAGGATTTGGAACAACTATTGGTAATGCCTTAAGAAGAGTAATGTTATCATCACTTCCAGGTAGTGCAATTAGTAGTATCAAAATTGATGGAGTTTTACATGAATTCCAAACTATTGATGGTGTTTATGAAGATGTAACTACAATTATCCTTAACTTAAAAGGAGTTGTATTTAAAAATTATTCAAATGAAGAAAAAGTAGTACGTATTAGTGCTAATAAAGAAGGAGAAGTAACTGCTGCAGACATTGAACATGATGCAGATATTGAAGTAATCAATAAAGATAAAGTAATTTGTCATTTATCAAAAGGTGCTTCATTTAATATGGAAATGACTGTAACAAATGGTCGTGGATATGTAAGAAGTGAAGACAATAAAAAACTTCATGATATTAAAAAGGCAGGAGTTATAGCTATTGACTCATTATATTCTCCTATTGAAAGAGTATCATACGAAGTTGGAAACGCTCGTGTTGGTCAAGATGAAAGTTATGATAAATTAATATTAAACGTATGGACAAATGGTTCAATAAAACCAGAAGAAGCAGTTGCCCTTGCATCAAGAATATTAATTGAACATTTTGAAATCTTAACAGATTTATCAGCAATTGCTGATGTAACTGGTATGATGATAGAAAAAACAGAAGATCCTAAAGTAAAAGCTTTAGAAACTTCAATTGAAGACTTAGATTTCTCTGTAAGAGCATATAACTGCTTAAAGAGAGCTGGAATTCATACACTACAAGATCTTGTAAATAAGAGTGAATCTGATATGATGAAAATACGTAATTTAGGTAAAAAATCTTTAAAAGAAGTATTAGACAAGATTAGAGATATGGGTCTAGTATTACGTGATGAAGACTAAAATATAAGGAGGAATAACTATGGCATACAGAAAATTAGGTGTAGATAATAAACATAGAAGAAGCATGCTAGCAACATTAACTAAACAAATTATTGAAAATGAAAGTATTACTACAACTGAAACTAGAGCTAAAGAAGTTCGTAAGTTCGTTGATAAAATGATTACTTATGGAAAAAAAGGAGATCTAGTTTCTCGTCGTAAAGCTTTAGCATTCTTACACAATGATAAAAAAGTTGTTGATAAAGTTTTCCATGATTTAGCTAAACGTTATGAAAACCGTAATGGTGGATATACTCAAATTTTAAAATTAACTGAGCGTCGTGGAGATGATGCATTAATGGTTATTTTAAAATTAGTTGATGAAGCTAAATAGTTAACAAAAGCAACAAAAAAATAAGACTTTATGTCTTTTTTTTGTTATAATTAAATTAGTTAGGTGGGGATTTAATGAAAGCATTAATTACTGGAGCATCATCTGGTATTGGACTTGATATAGCAAAATATTTAGCTAGTTTAAAATATGAACTTATTTTAGTAGCTAAAGATAAAGAAAAATTAGAAAAAATACAAGAAAGTCTAAAAGCAAAAGTTACTATAATAGTTGCAGATTTATCTATAGAACAAAAAGTAAAAGAATTATATGTTTTAACAAGAAAAGAAAATATTGATATATTAATTAATAATGCTGGATTCGGAATGTTTGGTAATTTCACAGAAACAGATTTATCAAAAGAGTTAAATATGATAGATACAAATATAAAAGCTGTACACATTTTAACAAAATCATTTCTAAAAGATATGGAAGCTAGAAACTCAGGTTATATCTTAAATGTAGCATCAGCAGCAAGTTTTGAACCAGGACCATTAATGAGTACTTATTATGCTTCAAAATCATATGTATATAGATTATCAGAGGCTATATATTATGAACAAAAGAAAAAGAAAAGCAATGTTCATATTTCCGTATTGTGTCCAGGGCCAGTAGATACAAACTTTAATAATGTTGCTGGAGTCAAATTTAGTGTAAAACCATTAAGTAGTAAGTATGTTGCAAAATATGCAATTGATAACTTATTAAATAAAAAAATGTTAATAATCCCAGGATTTAAGATGAAATGTGCTAAATTTTTTACTAGATTTATATCAGATAAAGCCTTACTTAGAATAACTTATAGAATACAAAAGAAAAAAGCCAATTAATAATTGGTTTTTTTGCTAAACTGTTATATAATAAAAAGCATTGGAGGTAGTTGGTATGAAAATAATAGAAGTAGAATCTCTTAATTATAAATCAATATTCAAAAATTTTAATATTTCAATAGAAAAAAATAAATTTACAACTATCTCAGGTTCTAATTTAAGTGGTAAAACTACATTAATCAGAATATTAAGTAAAAAAATATTAACTAATAATATGGTAAAAATAGATAATAAATATATAGAAGAGTATAATATCAGTAAATTAGCGGAAACACTAAGAACAGTCATTCCAAGTGATCAAAAAAAATTTAGGGAAAATACTATAAAAAAAGAGTTGGAAATTATCACAAATCACAAAAATAATCTTGACTATTATAAAGAGCTAATCAAGTTATTTAAATTAACAAAATATTTAAATTATAATCCAAATGAAATTTCTCAAAAATTAAAAACTAAAGTATATCTGGTTAAAGCCTTACTTTATGAGCCTAAAATATTACTTATAGATGATCTTAATTACTACTTGAATAAAAATGATGTAATAGAAATAATAAATATGTTAAAAACTATTAAAAATCTAACAATTGTATATACAACAGATAATCTAGAAGAAACAGTAAATAGTGATTATTTATACATTTTATCATCAGGTGAAATCATTTTAGAAGGTGCACCACTAAAGGTACTAGAAAAAGATAATATTTTAAATAAGTTAGGACTAGATCTCCCATTCATGATAGATTTATCAGTAAAATTAAAAGATTATGATTTAATAGACTCTATAGAACAAGATATGGATAGGATGGTTGATATATTATGGAAATAATAATAGAAAGTACAAAAGAAGAAATCATACCTATAAAGATAACAAGTACATATATAACAGGTATTTATGGAAAAAATTATCATGACTTTTTAAATTTATTAAGTCTAAATAATTTAGATAAAGAAAAAATTATAATAAATAGAACTAAAGTTGATAAGAAAAACAAATCTAGTATAAAAGATAAAATAAGTTATGTTAGTTTTGAATTAAAAAAAGAAGAAAGTATTGCCTCAGTAAGAGAATATATGGAATATATAATGCAAGAAAAATTTATAAAAGTAAAGGATTCTAATAAAAAGTTAAAAGATTCTCTAAAAATAGTAGGTTTAAGCGAAGTCTATTTAAATAAAAGTATAAATATATTATCAAAATCAGAATTAAAATTAATCCAAATAGCAATATCACTACTTTCTAATCCAGAAATAATTATATTAGATGAACCATTTAAGTTTTTAGATAATAAAAATACAAAAAAAATATATATGTTATTTCAAAAATTAAAAGATCAATATAATAAAGTAATAGTAGTAGCATCAACAGATACGAATACACTATATAAATATACAGAAGAAATAATTTTATTAAAAGGTAAAAACATCTTAATGACAGGTAAAACAAAAGATGTATTAGAAAATGTAAGTTTTCTAAATAAGGAAAAAATAGAACCTCCAGATAGTGTAAAGTTTATATATAAAGCTAAAAAAAATAAAATAAAATTAGATTATAATAAAGATATAAGAGATATAATAAAGGATATATATAAGCACGTATAATTATAAACAAATACTGTTAAAAAAATAAATATAGAAAAAACTATCCACAGATTATGTGGAAAAAAGGAGTAATGTATGAGATTTTTAATAAAGTTTTCCTATGATGGCAGTGGATATTCTGGTTTTCAACGTCAAAAAGGTCTAAATACAGTACAAGAAAAACTAGAAGATGCCCTAACAAAAATAAATAATGGTAAAAAAACAGTTATAACTGCAACTGGTAGAACAGATAAAAAAGTTCACGCTTTAGTTCAATATGCTCATACAGACCTTAATATAAAAATAACAGAATATAAATTAAAAAGGGCTATGAATAGTAATTTACCAGATGATATTCACGTAATAGATACAAAAATAGTAAATGATACATTTCATGCTAGATATAATGTTAAAACAAAAGAATATAAATACTATATAAATCTTGGTGAATATAATCCAGTAGAAAGAAATTATGTTTTTCAATATAATCATGATTTAGACATAAATCTTATGAAAAAAGGAATAAGATATTTAAAGGGAGAACATGACTTTAGAGCATTTGTAACAGACAATAAAGAAAAAGAAAACTGTATCAGAAAAATTACAAAAGCAAAAATTAAAAAAATAAAAAACAACAAGATATGTATAACATTTGAAGGAACAGGCTTTCTAAGATATCAAGTTAGAAACATGGTTGGTATTTTAATAAAACTTGGAGAGAAAAAAATACCACCTAAAAAAATAAAAGAAATATTAGATAGTAAAGATAGAAGTAAAAACGGTAAAACAGCCCCAGCTGAAGGACTCTATCTAACAGATATAAAATATTAATTAATAAAGGGTAAAATAAATATAATTTAGTACCTAAATATGAATATATTTTCATAAAAGTATTGATTTTTCACATCTTTTTTAGTATAATCATAATCGGTACATTCGAATATCCCCACATAAATTGGGTCTTGGGAAAACCTAATTTAAGTAAAAGGAGAGAAAATTATGACAAGCTATATGCAAAAAAAAGAAACTGTTGAACGTAAATGGTATGTTATTGATGCTGAAGGTAAATCTTTAGGTAGAGTAGCTTCATTAGCAGCAACATATCTTCGTGGAAAACACAAACCAACTTACACTCCACATATTGATTGTGGAGACAATATAATTATAATAAATGCTGAAAAAGTTAATTTAACTGGTAACAAGTTAGAAAACAAAGTTTATTATAATCACTCAATGTATCAAGGTGGATTAAGAGAAAGAACTGCAAAGGTTATGAGAGAAGAATATCCAGTTGAAATGATGGAAAGAGCTGTAAAAGGTATGCTTCCACATAATAGACTAGGAAGACAAATGTACAAAAAATTATTTGTATACGCAGGAAATGAACATAAACAACAAGCACAAAAACCAGAAGTGCTTGAGGTTAAGTAGGAGGGTTTTAAGTTATGGCAAAAGAAAAGAAAAATACTTATACTGGAACTGGACACAGAAAAACAAGTGTAGCACGTGTTACATTAACTTCTGGTACAGGAAAAATTACTGTTAATGGTATGGATGTTCATGACTATCTACCTTTCGAAGTATTAGTTATGGATTTATGTCAACCACTTGATATTACAAATACAAGAGAAATCTTTGATGTTGATGCTAAAGTAAAAGGTGGTGGATTCTCTGGACAAACGGGAGCTATCCGTCATGCAATCACTAGAGCATTATTACAATATGATTCAACAACACCAGCTGATTCAGAAAATAGTTTTAGAAAAACTTTAAAAACAGCAGGATTTATTACAAGAGATCCACGTAAGAAAGAACGTAAGAAACCAGGTTTAAAGAAAGCACGTCGTGCACCACAATTTTCAAAACGATAGATTGCGTACTACAGTTCAACCCTATAAACTCAATGTTTATGGGGTTTTTCTTATATTAAGATATTCATTAAACACCATTGAAATCAGTTCGTAGGCAACAAGTAGGCAACAGGTAGGCAACACAAAAAAACTAGGAAATAATCCTAGTCTTTATCTATTTTTCTATACCAAGATGGAGTAGTGCCATCTAATGCTTTGTGATGTTCAATAATATCATTTGCACAGTCACTACAAATAAGTCTATTATAGTGTGAAGTTCCATATTGAGTAATTGAAACATAATCTTTTTTTCCACACCAATCACATTTTGCAAGTCTGTCAAAATATAATACATTATTATCTTTACATTCTTGTCGTATTGCTTTTCTTAAAAAATCAGATTTTTTAGTATTAGTTATTTTTAATAATTCATTTAGTGAGTTCATTTCTGATTTATTAATATCAACATTGAATTGTACTTTGTGTTGTTTACGATAGTTTATATCATATTTTGCTTTTCTAGATTTCTTATCTTCCATAATCTTTTTGACAAAATTCATTAAATATGATAATATTATTAGCAGGAGGAGTGGTTTACTTACCACTCTTGCTAATGTCGAAAGGAATGCCTAACTCGAGTTTTAAGGTAATTCCTTTTTTTGTTATCTTAATATTGATAACTTTTAATGAAATTGTCATTTCTATCCTCCTTTCTTTTTTTGTAATCTTTCTTGATTACATACTAATTGTATCACACTACCTAGGTAGTGTCAAGTATAAAATAAAAAGTTTATGTAAAAAGTAAAAAAAAACTTATTCAAGGTAATTAACTGCTTCAATAAGTTCTTCAATATCTTTATGTGTATAAACTTTATCAGTAATATCTTTACTAGCATGACCTAGTATTCTTTTGATACATAATTTATTAGCAGGTGTTCTATCCATCATTGTAGCAAAAGTATGTCTTGTATCATGTGGTCGATGCTTTGTATCCATTTCTAATTGTTCAATAATTTTTTCAAATTTCTCATGATAAAAATTCCAGTAAAGCATTTGCTTATATTCGTGATTAAATATTAAGTATTCACTTCCTACTTCAATAGCATCATCATACCATTTTTTAACGAGTGGTAATATTCTATTGTGAATAGGTATAACTCTATCTTTACCTGCTTCTGTTTTAGAACCACCTCGCATATATTTTTCTTCTATGTGAACATTTTCTATTTTTATATCTAAAAGTTCGCCAACTCTCATTCCTGTATAAATAAGTATCAATATACAGTCAATAAAGTCCATTCTAGCGACATTTTCCCAAAACTTGTCTATTTCCCATTGCTCGAATGGAATTCGCTCTAATTTGGTTGTTTTTTTGCCTATATCGATGTATTCTGAATATTTTCTTACATTCATATCATTTTTAATAGCATAATCATACATTTGATGCCATAATATTTTAAATGCCTTTTTTGCTGACCATTTTTCACCCATACTATCAACTATTGCTTGTAAATGATTTAATTTAATATCAACAAAGGGTGAATCTTGTATATCTTTGCAATAATTCCAACACATATCATATACTTTTGTAGTCTTGTAGGCAATTTTTGAATATTTTTCATCTTGCCATTTAGCATGAAGCTCTGAAACTGTTATTTTTCTTACATCTATATCATAAGGATTTTCATTAAATAGTGCTAATTCTTGTAATGCTTTTGTTCTTGTTTCAAAGTATCCAACAATCTTTCTAATTTGAACACCATTTTCATCATATCCTACTGTTTTTCTTACAATATATGGTTTTCTTCTATTACCTGACAACTTTTGAATAGAACCATATCCATTAGGTAATTTCATTTATCAAAAATGCCTCCTTTTCTTGTATTTTTCTAGTATTTTTGATATAATGAAATAGAAAAATCCATAACATTATATCTTATATTTTGTTTTTTAGTCGACCAAGACTTTTTTGAGATTTTTCATTTGACTTACTGCTCGAACAGTAGGTCTTTTTTTTATGCCTGTTTTGATTTGACAATTTTAATGATTTTTGTGATGCACCATTTTATAGGAACATAAAATAAATACTTAAAAATTAAATAATATGAATAGAAAAAGACAAAATATAAAATATTGCAAATTAAATAATCGCTTACTTTCCAACTTGTAGTAAAATATTTTCCTTTTCCAATTTTGTTAACAGTTCTAATTCTTGTTCCCATACATTATCTCAACTTTCTTCTTACTTCAACTGCTACACCAATAATTTTAACTGGTTTAGTCATAATTTCATATTCATCAAAGTAGTAAGGTTCATAATTGTTATTTAATGGTTTCAAAATTATACTTTTTTCTTGCTTTACAACTCGTTTAAAAGTTGCATCATCACCATTTACCATAACAACACAATCATCACCAGAATTGCAATCATTTTGTTGTCTTATTATAATAATATCACCTGTTTTATAATCTGGATACATACTATCACCATCAATTTTTAATGAAAAGTAATTATTACCATCTCTTAACATTGATGCAGGAATTTCTTCATATCCAATTATATCTTCTATCGCTTCAATAGGAATACCAGCAGGAACTTTACCTAATATTGGTATTTTTACTGTTTTTGTCATTGTTTCAATATATCTTGCATTATCAATTTTAATATTTGAAACATCAGCATCATCATCAAGCCAATCCCTATCCATATCAACATCATACCCCATAAGCCAACCCTCACTAACACCAAGTGTTTCAGCAATAATGTTAACTTTATCTTGCTTTGCTTTAAATGTTCCTGATAGGTAATTGCTTATTAATGATTTGTTAATACCTGTTCGATTTGCGAGGTCAACAGGTTTCATATTATTATACTCTAATGCTTTTCTCAATCGATTGGCAAAAGTATCTTCTAACATGACTAATTCACCTCATAATCATTATATATTAAAAGTTAGAAAAACGCAACTATAATATAGTAAAAAATAAAAAAAGTTTAGAAAAACTAAAATTTAGTATTGACAATTCAGAAAATAGAAACTATAATTTAATTAGAGTTGCGAAAATATAAACTGCAACAACTCTAAATGAAAGGAGGAAATTGCTTGGTAAAGTACAATTATTCTAAATTAAAGGGAAGAATAAAAGAACTAGATATGACATTAAATGGTTTTGCAGAAAGACTTGGAATTGCTGAACAAACATTATATAAGAAGTTTAATAATCAGACATATTTTACACAAGAAGAAATTGATAAGGCAATGAAAATTATTATGCAACCCATGAGCAAAGTGCAACTATATTTTTTTAATAAAAAAGTTGCGAAAAGCGAAACTAATTAAGTCTTGGTCGACTAAAAAACAAAAACAAATTATAAGAAAGGATTTTTTATGAAAAAGATAACAATTAAAGAAGCATCAGAGTTGATGCATAAATCACCACAATTTATAAGAGTGGGTTTACAAACAGGGAGGTTGCCATTTGGTTCAGCAGTTAAAGTAAAAGAAAGATGGAATTATATTATTTATCCTGATATGTTCTATCAATATTTAGGAATTAAGGAGGTACAACATGACTAAAAGAAGATTAAAACCATGGGTAAAACAATTTTTAATTGGTTTAGGAATAGGTGTTGTAATTCTATTATTTATAGCAATAGGTAATTACTTTGATAGAGAAATGGAAGAACATATTGAAAGAGTTTCAAAAGAATGTGCTTCACAAGGATATGGTATTACTGCCAAATATACAAACGAGGGGGATAAATACTATGTCTGCAAAAAATAAAAGTCAAACTTCTGAAATTATTAATTTATTAAGAAAACAAGGATATATAACTTCTTATGAAGCAATAGAAAAATTTGGTGCTACTAGATTATCAGGAATTATATTTATTTTAAGAGAAAGAGGATTTGGAATAGAAACTGAAATGGTTCAAGGTAAAAATAGATATGGTCATATTACTAACTATGCTATTTATCGCCTTACAAAAGATATTGAGGAGGTTGAAGAATGATATTAAAAATTTTAGAATTCTTTGGAATTATTATATTTGTTGGTTTAGGGGTGTTTGTAGTAATTATTTTGGGAATTGGAATGTATAAATCAATTCAAAAGCAAATAAGAAAGTAGGTAGTGTGAATATGTCTAATAATAGATTTTATTGGATAAAATTAAAAACTAATTTTTTCAATAGAGAAGATATTGATTTCTTACTTTCACAAAAGAATGGTGCTGAATATGTGGTTTTATATCAAATGTTATGTTTAAACACTGCTAATAACAATGGCAGATTAGAAACAAAAATGGGTGAAATTATTATTCCTTATAATGCAGATAAAATTGTTAGGGATTGTAAATATTTTGATATTGATACTGTCAATGTTGCTATGTCTTTATATAAAAGGTTAGGTCTAATTTACGAAGAAGAACAAGATGGTGTTTTGAAAATAGCAGATTATGAAGATATGGTTGGTAGTGAGTCAAAATGGGCAGAAAAAAAGAGATTATATCGTGAAAATCAAAAGAAACTTGAATGTTCTTATAATAAAGACAATGTAGGGGACATTAAAGAGGACAATGTCCGACAAGAGTATAGAGATAAGAGTATAGAGTATAGAGATATAGATATAAGAGATATAAATAATAGTGTTAGTGTTAGTGTTAGCAAAGCCGAACTTTTAGATTTTTTTGAAAGATTTGAAATCAATAGTGAAGATAATCAATCTACTATTATTAAGTATTTGAATGATGGTATGTCATTTGAAGTTATTAAAAATGGTTTAATGATACCTTACGACAGAAATGTTATGAATTTTGATTTTGATGAAGAAACTGCTCCAATAAATAATCCAATTGGATATGGATTACAAATTTTAGAAAACTGGCATAACATGGGAGTTAAAACATTAGAAGAAGCAAAAAAATATAATAAATTAAATAAAAATAGGTCTGAAATGATTGTTGTTGATAAAAAAGGAGGAACATTATGACAATACATGATTTATCTAAATATCACAATTTGAAAATTGAAATAAAGCAAATAAAAGATAATATTGAAGAAATCGAAACAACAATAATCGGTTCTTCTAAAATTGCAGGTATACCAATAACATCAAGCAGTAATAATAGCAATCCGACTGAAAGAATAGGAATGAAATTGGCAAAATTAAAAACAACACTAGAAAATAAAACTGATAAATTGCTAGATGAATTAAATAAAATTGAAGATTTTCTTAATACTGTTGATGATGGTGAAATTAGGATAATTATTAGAAAAAGATTTATTGAGGGTAAAACTTGGAAAGAAGTAAGCAAGGATATAATTGCCGACAGGTCAACACCTTATTATAAATTAAAAAAATATTTAAATAGTATGGAGGATGCAGAGGTATGTCAACACAAGAAATAATATTTTTAACTATATTGTTAATTCTCGTTCTTATCGGCTTTATTGGATGGTTAGGTATTAAATATGACTTAGTTGGTAGGGATAATAAAATTAAAGAATTAGAGGTTGAAATAAAAAAATTAAAAGATAAAGAAGAGCGAAGAAAAAAGAGAATTGCTAAAAAAAGAAAGAAGAAACAAGTATGAATGGTGAAATTATTAGTTTAGAAACTGCAAAACATATTAAATCATTAGAAAGAGAAAATCAAGTGTTAAATGACATGGTAATCAGTTTTGATAATGAAGTTAATAGATTATTTAAAATAATAAAAGAAATTGATAAAATTGCTAAAAATCAAAATAATAATGAAGTTCTTTCAGCAGTTAACAAAGCATTCTCATCTAATAATCAAAATGCCTAAACCATATCATGACAATTTCAATAAACCATCTAATTTGTTTAATATTGACAATGGATTTAATAAAAAAATTAGGTCATTAAAAAAATATTGTCCTAGTGCTTACAAATATATGACATTTGAGTTAAAAAACAAGAAATACTTTTTAAATTTGAATGATGGAATACATTTTATTAATTTACCTACATCTGATGAATTCAGATTTGTATATGGTCAAATAAAATTAAAAGTGAATGTTTTAAATGGAAATATTATTTATGAAGATATTGAACCATCACAGTTCTTTATCGATGGCTATGTTTCTGATTTAGATATTTATAAATCAATGTATTATAGAAATTCAAAAGATAAATTTAAAATAGATTTAATGCTAGAAATGAAAAAAAGGAGGAAATATAAATGAATGAAAAATTAAGAAAAATTATAAATCATTATGGTATTGATAAACAATTAAAATATTTTCAAAGTGAAGTATTTGAGTTAAATGAAGCAATTATAAGAAGAAGAAATACAGGTGTAATGGAAAGTGTTGTTTTAGGAATAACTGATACACTAGCATCAATTTTAAATATAAAAAATGTAGATTATTCCAAAGAACATATCAAAGAAGAAATTGCAGATGTTATGGTTATGTTAAAGCAATTTCAATTGTATTATGATATTTCAACAGATGATATTAAAAAGATTATGAAAGAAAAAGTTGATAGACAATTAGAAAGAATTGCAAAGGAGGATAAATCAAATGATTAATGATGCAATTAAAAGAGAAAAGAAATTAGATAAATTATTAAAAATAACAAATATTAGTGATAAAGAATTATCAAAATTAGATTATAAAGGTAAGCAACAATATTTTAAAGCAAAGAGTAAATTGTGTACTGTTGTATTCACTTCAAGAGATAAAGATGGTAATGGAATCACTTATAGAAAACCAAAGGAAGTGAAAAACAATGGATGATAAAAAATTAACTAAAGAAGAACTTAAAAATTTCTTTCTTAATATGAAAAAAGAGGGATTGGATGTTGGTATTAAATTAAAAATGCCTAGCCAAAAAGAACCTGAAATTATTATGAATTATAACTCTAGCATAGATGTAAAATTAGAATATTATCTAAATACTTATGATGATAATTTAGTTCATAAAAATAATTCTGAAATTCAAATTATAGATATGATTGGTACTTCAATACCATTTTAGGAGGAACTTATGGATAAATTAGAAAAATTGTTAAGTGTTTTAGGGATTATAATAATAATTTTAATAACAATAGGTGTTCTATGGTTCGTAGTTGAAGTTAAAGAAATGTTAAATGATTATAGATGTTCACAATTACCTATTAATGAATTTTTTCAGGATGAAAAATGTGAAAGATATTGGAGGTATAGATAATGATTGAAAAGATTATTAATGATTATTTAACAAATGCTTTAGTAAGATGCTTTAAAACTGTGGCGATAGTGAGAGGTATTGATTTACTTGCTATTCCAAGAAAAAATGAAGTAACAGTATATGTAAAAGATAGAAAATATACAGAAGATAATTATAAACAAGTTATGGTATTTAATAAAAGTGCATCTATTTATTATTTATGTAATTTAACAAAAACTAAAGAAGAATTTAACAAAATATTAAAATATTACCAAGAAAAGGAGTGTTAATTATGGATAACAAAGAAAAAGAGTATTATAATGTTCCAATTTATATTGAAAAAGCCATAAAGAAGTTATTTAAATTAAGAAAGAATCAACAAGAATTATATTTGCAAGTTAAAGATTATATGGAAACACATGATATTCCAACAGATACACCTTTAGATTTACTTAAATATTTTCCTCAAGAAGAAGTAGACCCAAACCAAATGAAATTAGATATATAGGAGGTAGGAATAATGAGTGGTGATAGATATGTCAAGAAGATATAGAATTAATTTTGGTCGAAAGACAGTTAAACCTTTTAAAGAACATGATATCAATAATATGCTTGTTTTATGTAAAAAAAGAAGAAACCAAGCAGAAGAAGATAATAATAAAGAACAACAATATCTATGGGATAGAAATTATATGATTTTAGTTATTGGTATGAATCTAGCATTTAGAATAGAAGATATAATTCAATTAAAAGTAGATTATTTTAAAAATGGTGGAATCTACATTAGAGAGTTTAAGACCAATAAAGAACAATCATTTGAATTACATCCATCACTATATAAAGATATTATCAATTATATTAATAGAAATAATTTGATTGATGGTGAGTATTTATTTAAGAGTAGAAAAGGTATGAATAAACCTTTAACAAGGCAAAGAGCATGGCAAATAATCAAAGAATTAGCAGAAGAAGTAAAAGTTTCATACCCTGTTGGTTGCCATTCATTAAGAAAGTATTTTGCTAGAAGATATTATGAAGAAACTGGAGATATTATTGGTTTAAAAGAAATGTTAAATCATTCAAGCGAAAGAGTTACATTAATTTATATTTGTTGGGATGATAATGATAAAAATGATAAAAGAAAGAGTTTTTATTTGGGTAGTTAAATATGAATTATGTAAGTGATAATAGTTTAGGTGGTCAATTAAAACCAATACATAATAATATTGAATTAACTAAAGCAATGAAAGGTAGAAGAAATTGCTATTTATATACAGTTGGTACTTTCCCAATAAATGAAGAAAATTTATATACATTAAAGACAAGTAATATAAAACTTGTTGGATTGGCATTTGCACAAGCACAATTTGAACCAAGAAAAGAGAAAAAGCAAATTACAAAGCCATTAAATATTGTATTAGATGAAATTCATGAATTGCCATTGAATGTAGCAATTGGTATTGATATTTCAGAACATAAAGATAGATATATAAGTGGTGGTATGCACTAGCATATCACTTAACTTAAAATCTATTAATTTTACAAAATGAAGAATTGTAAATTAAATAGAAAAATAATAGTTTCCTGATTATAGGAAAATGATTATAAAATCTAGGGAAAAATAGAATTTTAACATTAAAAAGTGAATTTAACAGAATTAAGTCATTTAGTAAAATTCATATAGGTAAGAAAGAGGTGTCAGAAATGGAATTAAATTTTAAGAATTGTTTTAAGTATTATGATGATGAATTGTTAAAATGTTTAAATTTTGAAGTAAGATTAAAAAATTATAAAATAGCAGAATTTAATAATATAGATTGTTTTTTGGAATATGCGTCAATGTTAAATATTAAAAGTAAAAAATATCGATGGTTCTTTTATGATAGTAAAAATGTTGTTTTTGATTTTTATGATTAAGGATGTGAGATTGTGATTGTATGTATAAAATTTAAAAGTGATGTTGAGGAATTTAGCATGTTATTTGGTGATAGTTATAAATCATGGCAAGAGCAATTGGCAGAATATATGTTTATTACAAAGTTAAGACCATATAAACCATATCATGTTCATTATTCTAAAAAGAAGTGGATAAGTTATGGTGGATTAAAATGGTGTTGTTTAGATAATTTTCAAGAGGAATTAAAAAAATCAAATGATAAAAGAAATATTGATGATTTTAATTTTGAAGATGCTAGTGATTCAATTATTAAAAAAATAAAAAATATAGAAAAATATATTTTTGGAGGAAAAGATGAAATTATTTAAAAATGTTATAGAAGATGCATTTGAGTATAATCAAGCAATAGCAAAATTTAATTCAAGAGGTAAACCAATAGATATAGAACTTGTTGAAATAAATAAAGTAATTACTATTTCTTTAGAAGAATACAAGGAATTGTTAATCTATAAAGGTAAATATCTTGGTTTAACTAACGAAACTACTATAACAAGTTTATATGCAGATGGGACAAAATTTGAGGAGATGGTAAAAGATGAATCAAGATAAAGTAATATCTGATTATTGTAAAATGCGAGATGAATTACTAATTAATTTTGAAAAGATAAGCGATTCAGAATTATTGCAAAAACTTTTAGAATTAAATGGTGAAAATATTCCATCAAGTCCTGAAGTTGCAAGAATAGGATTACATAAAGCAAGGTTATATTCAAACAATATACCAATTGAGTTAAAAGAAAAATCTAAAAAATGGTTATTAGATAATAATTACGATTTAGAAATTTATTAGGAGGTACAAATGAAAAAATATGAAGTAACATATCATTTAACAAATGGAGAAATAAAAAAAGTAATATATAAAAATATAAATGTTTCAAAACAAGAATTTTTAATTCAGATGTGTAGAGGTAATAATAATGCATTTACATTCTTTGCAGATGAAAGTATTGAAAATGTTGTTAATATCAATTATGTTTGTTTTTTGGAAGTAAAAGAGGTGAAGTAAATGAAAGAGTATAAACCTAGAAATTTAATAACAATTGCAGATGAAATAATTAATATAATTAAAACCCATAGTGATTTAAAAGTAGAAAGAGCAGATGAAGTAATCAGAAAAATAGAAAAAGTAAAAAAAGATTATAGATATACTGCACCTGAAATTACTTATATGTGTTGGGAAGAATTATCAAAGGTATTAAGTCAATATTTTATACCTAGTAACTCTAAATGGGAAACAGAAATAATGATAATTTTTAATGATTTAAGTGGTTCAGTAGATGATTATTGGGATGGTGATAAAAATGAATAAATTAACTAAAGAAGAACAAAATAAAGAATTACTGAAATTAATTAAAGAAAACCCAACTTTACCAATAGTGTTTTTTGCAGACAGTGAAGATGTATGTGCAGATTATAGTTATACATTTATGAAATCAATAAAAGTTGAAAAAGGTGTTATCTATGAAAGTGATATAAATGATATTATCTATACATCTAAAGATGATTATGTAGAGGAATTATGTGATTATTTTTCTGATGATGTTAGATATTCAAATCTAACTGATGCAGAATATGAAAAGGAAATGCAAAAAGAGGCAGACAAAGTTCCACATTATGAAGCAATTATTATTTATATAGGTGCTTAATATGATTAGTAAAGAATTTGAATGTTTATATTGTAGTAAAGATAAATACTATAATGGTGCAATTACAGGTAAAACAATTCACACACAAGAATTTAAAGAAACACATGGATATTCTTCAAGAATGGGAAGTAAAGAAAGAGATTATCTAAATATTTTTATATTAAAAGGTCAAAATGATATATATGCAGGTTTAATGATAGAGAATCTTAATGGTGCAAGATATGTAGATATTAGATATTGTCCTTTTTGTGGAAGAAAAATATATGATAATGACATCAAAAGAAAAAAGAATGAATAATTATAAAGATAAATGTGATGAATGTGGCAATTTTGATTATTTAAAAGGTATTAATGGTAGATGCTTATGTTCTAATTGTCAAAATAAATTAAATAAAAATCAAAATATTAAAAAAATACAAAAAAATAATAAAAATGAATTATTTATATTAGATTTTGCTATAAAAGTTTCACATTTTTCACAATCAATTAATGATATAATGTAGTTATAGAAGTATATAATCAAGGCAACAAATATAGTTGTCTTTTTTCATGTTTATATGAGAGTATAATAAAACTTTATAGCACCTTTTTTTCTTTTCAGTTCTATAATCTCCTTTATACTCTCATATAAGCATAGAAAAAGGTGCTATGCTTTGTTTTAGGTAAGGAGATATTTTATGCTAAAAAGTTGCAGTAGGTGTGGAAAGATACACGATTTTAACAAGACTTGTTATAAGAATAGACAAGTAAGAGGATTAACTGATGCTGATAAGTTTAGAAAGACTTATAAATGGCATAAGAAGAGTGATGATATAAGAGAAAGAGATAAGCATTTGTGTAGATGTTGTCTAGCAAATATTTATGAAACTACTCATGTATTTAATTTTAACAAGTTAGAAGTTCATCATATAACACCATTAGAAGAGGACTTTAGTAAGCGATTAGATGATGATAACTTAATAACTTTATGCTGTTATCATCACAAGTTGGCAGACAAAGATGTTATACCAAGAAATATTTTATATAAACTTATAGATTCTGATTGTAATTTTGAAGAAATAAGGCAAGATGTCGGCTCATTAACCATCCCCCCTGCCTTTTAATTTGCATTTTTATCTATGTTTAAAAACCTACCTGCCACCTAAAAGTGTAAAAAATGCCCAAAATGAAAAAATCCATCAATTGTTGATAAGTTTGGAGGTGATAGATATGGGTAGACCAGCAAAGGCAATTGATACTAACTCACAAAAAATGAGTAAACAAGAAAGAAAAGCAAGAGAAGAAAATGAAAAAAAGTTAAGGGGTAACAATGATAAGATAAAACCTTTTTCTTATCTTACTAAAAGACAGAAAGCAATCTTTAAAGATATTCTTAAGAACTTGAACCCTGATATATTAAGTAATTTAGATACATACTTACTAAATCAAACTGCAATTACTATTGAAAGACTTGAAAGCATTGAAAAGGAAATAAATAGTGCAGGTGAATATGATTATATTGACAAGAATAATAAAAATCAAAAGGGGTACAGTTTAGATGCAAAAACTATCATAAATTTAAAGTCAGTTAGAGATATGTATTCTAAAGACTTTTTTAGATGTTGTAATGAATTGTCATTATCACCACAAGCAAGAGCAAAAATATCTATTAATACTCAACCTACAAAGAAGAAAACATTAATGGATATCTTGAATGATGAAGATGATGACAATGAAGAATAATATTTTAGAGAATCATCCAAGTTATATTTATGCAAAACAGATAGTTGATGGAACAATAAAGCCATCACCATTATTTTTTGAATTAAATGGTGAAAAGAAGTTTATACCTCCTAAATATGTAAAAAAGCAGTGTAAGATATTTTTAGATATCGCAGATGATAAATCTAGCAAGTATGTTATAAATGTTAGTAGAATTAAAAAGATTGATAAGATACTTAAAATATTGGTAATGGCAAAAGGTATTAAAGTTGGTAAAAAGATTTACGATGCACTTGCAGGATATCAATGGTTAATAATTGTTGCTAGTTTATGTACAGTTTATCGTGATGATAAAACAAGAAGAAGATATGAAACAATCATATTAGAAATATGCAGAAAGAATGGTAAAACATTTATAGTTGCACTTATGGTTTTATTATTATTTTATTTAGAACCTAGATACTCACAATTTTATTCAGTTGCTCCAGATGGTGCATTAGCAAAAGAAATTAAGAAAGCATTAGAACCACTTATAAAAGCCAATACAGAAGTTTTTGAAGATGGTGAGTTTAAGATATTAAGAGATTGTATAAGGCATACTCTAACAGAATCAATATATACCCCATTAAATTATTCTAAAGATAGAATGGATGGAAAAGAACCAAATGTATTTGTTGCTGATGAAGTAGGAGCATTGCCAAGTGATTATCCAATAGAAGCGATGAGGTCAGGGCAGTTATTAGTTATAAATAAGTTAGGTTTCATTATATCAACTAAATACCCAACTGTTGATAATCCTATGGAAACAGAAGTAAGTTATGCAAAAAAAGTATTAGATAATACTTTACCTGTCCCTGATGAAACTGTATTTGCCTTACTATATGAACCTGATGAAACTAAAAACTGGACTACTGATGATAACATTATTTTACAATCTAACCCATTAGCAATTGAAGTTGAAAAAATATATAAAGATTTAATTTCTAAAAGAAATAAAGCAATTGAGATGGAAAGTAAACGAGAAAACTTTTTAACCAAGCATTGTAATATTATATATCAAGGTGCAGGTACTGAAAGTTTTATAGATGTAACAGAAGTTCAAAAATGTAAAGTTGATAAAATTGAGTGGGCAGGAAAAGAAGTTTATATTGGTGTCGATTTATCTATGTCGAATGATAACTGTTCAGTTGCAATGACAAGTAATGATGATGATGTAATATTAGCAGAAGCAATATCATTTATACCTGAGGGTAGAATTGAAGAAAAAAATCAATTTGAAAAAATCAATTATAATGAATTTATAAATGCCATGAAATGTATCGCCTGTGGTGATAGAACAGTTGATTACAAAGTTATAGAAGATTTTGTTTTTGCAATAGAAAATAGATATGATGTAACAGTTATGGCAATTGGTTATGATAGATATAATGCTTTATCATCTGCTCAAAAATGGGATGAAAAATATAATACTGTTCAAATAAGACAACACTCTGATACACTTCATCCACCTACTAAATTATTGTACGAAAAAATAATGGATGGTAAGTTTAAATACGAAGAAAACAAATTATTAGAAATAAACTTTCAAAATGCTAGATGTGTATATGATACAAATATGAATAGATATGTTAATAAGAAAAAATCAAATGGTAAAATAGATATGGTAGTAGCACTTATTAATAGTATTTATTTGTTACAACAAGAAGTATTTCTTGAAAATGGAAACTTTTTTGTTCAGGTTGCATAACTTTCACACTTTTCACACTCTATTAATGATATAATGTATAGTAGATAAGTATAAATGAGAAGCAAACAGAAATGTTTGTTTTTTTCGTGTTATAGAAAGGAGGTATCACAATGTCAATATTTACTAGGTTTTTAAAACGAGAAGAAACACAAAATGTTGAAGTTACTGATGAAAACACATCAGAAGCAAATAATGATTCACCCCAAGATTTACTTTTAAAAAGTTTATTAAGAGGCGAAAAAATCACAAAAGAAAAAGCATTGTCAATACCTGCTATTTCTAGTGCAGTTGATAGAATTTCAAATTCAGTTGCTATCTTACCAATTAAAATGTATAAAAAAGTAATTGATAAAAATGGTATAGAATCAGTTGAAGAAATTAAAGATGATATACGATTAAAAATTTTAAATATTCAAACAGGCGATTTACTTAATCCATTTAACTTAAAAAAATCAATAGCATACGATTATCTTACTGATAAAGGTGCTTATATTTACATTGAAAAAGAAAGAAATGATTTTAAATCATTGCGATATGTTGAACCTGATTATGTTTCATTTCAATCAAATTATGACCCAATATTTAAAGATGTTAAATATAATGTTTATGGCAAAGATTATGAAATGTATGATTTTTTAACAATTGTAAGAAACACAACATGTGGTTATAAAGGAACAAGTGCCATTGAAGAAATATCAAATTCAATAGAAACTGCTTTTACTACTATAATGTATGAATTAGGATTAGTAAAAAAAGGTGGTGCAAAAAAAGGTTTTCTTACTGCTACTAGGAAATTAGGAAAAGATGAAATTAAATTATTAAAAGATGCTTGGAATAAGTACTATGGTGGCAACAATGAAGAAAATGTAATTGTATTGAATGATGGTATTGATTTTAAAGAGGGTGCAAGTTCATCAGTTGAATTACAAATGAATGAGCGAAAGAAAACCTTAAAAGATGATATTAATGATGCATTTCATATTTCTTCTAATTATAGTGATACTATCAAGGATGCAGTAATGCCAATTATAAGTGCAATAGAAACAGAATTAAATAATCATTTCTTATTAGAAACTGAAAAAGATTCTTATTATTTTGCATTTGATACCAAAAAGATTACAAGGGGTTCATTAAAAGAAAGATATGAAGCATATAAAATTGCATCTGATACAGGTTGGATGACAAAAAATGAAATTAGATGTGAAGAAGATTATGATTCGATTGATGGACTAGATGTTGTAAGTATGAATTTAGCAAATGTCTTATATGATGTTAAAACTAAAAAGTATTATACCCCTAACACAGGTTCAGTAATGAACATAGAAAAAGGAGGAGGTGAAAGCAATGAAAATTGAAGTAAGAAATGATAAGGTTATCATAGATGGATATGTAAATGCAGTTGATAGATTTTCTAAAATTCTTTACGATAAACGAGGGCAATTCGTAGAAAAAATAATGCCATCAGTTTTTCGTAGAGCATTAGAAAAAAATGATGCTATTAAAGTTCTTTTAAATCATGATTACGATAAAGAATTAGCAAATACAAAAGATGGTAGTGCTAATCTTTATGAAGATAACATTGGTTTAAGAGCCATTGTTGAAATAACTGATGCTGATGTTATAGAAAAAGCCAAAAAGAAAAAATTAAGAGGTTGGTCTTTTGGATTTGCTTGTAACAAAGATGAAGAAGTTGTTAATAATAGTGGATTAAGAGAAAGAAGTGTAAGAGATATTGATTTATTTGAAGTATCAATTATAGATGATAAAAAGATACCTGCTTACATAGGCACTAGCATAGAATTACGAGATGGCAACCCAACTGTTGTAGAATATAGAGATGAAGAGTTTGAAAATGACTCTTTTTCTTATGAAAAAGAAAATGAAGAACCAACACCAAATTTTAGTGATATGACTGCATCACAAAAGAGAGAAGTTTTAAATAGTGCTTATAGGCAATTATTTAAAGATGGTTGGTTAGAGGATTATGATGATGAATTTGTTTATGGAACAATTCAAGATGGTAGCCAATTGTATAAGATGCCTTATTCAATAACTGATGGAACAGTTAATATTGATAGCAATAATCAAGTTAAAGTTGTTCGTGGAGGTTATAAAGAAATAAGGTCAGATGAGGAAGTGCCTGAACAACCACCAAAAGTGGATGGTAAAAAAATAGATTACTCAAGTTATGAGAATGTTCTAAAAGAACTTAAAGGAGGAAAGTAAAATGAATAAGAAAAGTTTAGAAGAACAAAAAAATGAGAAAGTAACTCAAATGGATAAGTTACTAAATGATGTAAAGGCAGAAGAAAGAGCATTTACAGAAGATGAACAAAAACTATTTGATGAATTAAAAACACAAATAGAAGCAATTAACAACACTATGAAAGCATTTGAAGATAGTAGAGAGTTAGTTGATGATGAAAAGAAAGAAGAAGATAAAAAAGAGGAGGAAGAAAACATGGATGAAGAAAAAAGAGCATTAGAAATTGAACAAAGAGATATTGAAAACTTTGCTAAATTTATCAGAAATGAAGTATTGAATGAAGAAAGAGCAGAAACAGGTAGTCAATTCACTACTGGAGCAAATGGTGTAATTGTTCCAACAACAATTGCAAATAAAATTATTATGACTGCTCATAATATGTCACCTATCCTAGATAAAGCCACTAAATATAATACGAAAGGTAATTTAGAGATTCCTGTTTATGGTGCTAATAATGGTGAAGATATCACAGTTGCTTATGGTGAAGATTTTACTGAATTAGTAGAAAAAGCAGGAAAATTTACATCAGTAACTTTAAAAGATTATTTAATTGGTGCTTTAGCAAAAATTGGTAATTCTTTAATTAATAATACTGATATTGATTTGGTAAATGTTGTTATCAATATTATTGCTGAATATGTAAAATTATTCCTAGAGGGAGAAGTATTAAATGGTACTACTGATAAGATTACTGGATGTAGTGGTATTCCTGCTTCACAAACAGTTGAATCAGAAGTAGCAGGTGTTATCTCTTATGATGATTTAGTAAAGGTAAAAAATAAAGTTATTCAATCATTCAGAAAAGGTTCTATTTGGGTTATGAATCAAGATACTCAAACAGTTCTTGAAACAATGAAAGATGGTAATGATAGACCAATCTTTGTACCAGACCCAACTGGTGAATTTGATGGTATGGTTCTAGGATATCCTGTTTATGTTTCAGATAATAAAGAGGGTATTGCAGAAGGTAAATCTCCAATCACATTTGGTAACTTTAGTGGTATTGCTTTAAAAACATCTAAATCTCTTGAAATTCAAGTTTTAAGAGAAAAATATGCTACTCAACATGCAACAGGTGTAGTTGCTTGGTTAGAGTGCGATGCTAAAATTGAACATCTTCAAAAATTATCTAAATTAACTATCAAAGCAAAAACAATCTAGGAGATAATTTATGTATCTAGTAAATAAAGGATTTGCTAATAGTCAAATATCTGCATCAAAGGGCAAGGTTATTGATATTAAAGATAAATCTTTAGCCACTGCCCTTGAAAGTGCAGGATTTGTTACTCCTTATTCTGAAAAAGCAATGTCTAATAAAGAAATGGAAAAAACTATCAAAGATTTAACAAAACAACTAAATGATAAGGATAGTGAAATACAAACTTTATCAAATAGAATTGCTGAATTAGAAGAAGAATTAAATTTAAAGTCAGAAGAAAATACTGATGATGAAAATAAAGATAATTTAGATAGTGGCGAAGAGTCAAGTGAAGATAATAAAGATAGTGAAGCATCAGATGATGAAAATAAGGGTGATGGTTCAAACCCTGATGATAAATCAAATAAAGAACCAAAAACTGATAAAGAGTAAGTAATTTCGTTTGTTCAGGCGACTCCATGAAAGGAGAAATAGTTATGGTTACTAAAGTTAGTGAAATAACAGTAGATAGTTTAAAAAACTATTTACGATTATCTGATATTACAGAAGAAGATAAAAAATATCTTGAAACAATAATAAAAGTTGCTATTGATTATATTAAAAATAATACAGGATTGAGTGATAAAGAATTAGAACAATATAATGATTTAGTTATTGTTGTTTATGTTTTATGCCAAGACATGTACGATACAAGAACTTATTATGTTGATAATAATAATGTCAATAAAGTTGTTCAATCTATACTTGATATGCATTCAAGGAATTTACTATCATGAGTAATACTGTTAAAAATGCAGGTAAATATAATAAATTAATTGAAATTGTTAGTATTAAAAGTATTAAAGATGATGATGGTTTTGAAATTCCATCAGAAGTGTCCATATTAAAGACTTATGCTAGTGTAAAGACCACTAAAGGTTATACATTAATTCAAAATAATTCAGATTTTGAAAAAGCATATACTAATTTTACAATTAGATATCCTGCTAATATTGTGATTACAAGAGATATGAAAATAAAATTCAATGGTAAAACTTATTCTATTGAATATTTAAATAATATTAACGAAGATTCTATTGAATTAGAAATACAAGCGAAAGTTGTTGATAAGTAGTGGCACACTTCAATCAAGAATTGCCAAATGACTTAATAAAAGAATTTGAGGAATTGGCAATAGCAACACCTAAAATGATGGGTGAAATGACAAAGGCAGGTGCAGAAACAGTTGCAAGAATTGTTAAAAATAACATGTCAAAGTCATTTAAAAAAACTGATAGATTAAGTAAGTGCTTATTTGTTTCAAAAACATATAGAACACCATCAGATGATGGAATCAATAATAAAGTTATGATTTATGGTTATTTGGATGCTGAAAAAAAGCATCCTGCTCCATTAGTCGCTATGGCAAGGGAATATGGAACAAGTCATGGTGAAGCAAAGAAACCTTTTTTTAGAAAATCATTTAAAAAAACTGATATTGAAAATGCTATGAAACAAAAAGAAAAAGAATACTTACCAAAAGGATGATTAGATTATGAATAATGAAATAGAAAAAATATTAGATGAATTTAAGGTAGATAACAAGAAAATACCATTTGCATTTTTAAGATATAGAGGTAAATCTAAAACATATATAACATATATGGAAATTGAAAATAATCCTTTATTATGTGGTGATGATGCACCAATTTATAGTGCTTCATCATTCGATTTTGATATTTATAGTGATGGCAATTATTTAACAATTGTTTCAGAGTTAAAAAAAGTTATGTTAGAAAATGGTTTTATATGGATAGAAGATAGTATTGATATGTATGAAGAAGATACAGGACTTTATCATAAAACTATAACCTTTGCTAAAGAGAGGAGAATTTAAAATGGCAAGAATTGGTTTAAAGAATTTTAGATATTCATTATTAGATGAAAATGAAAAAGTTAAAGAACCTAAAACACTAGGTAAAGCAATAGATTGTAAAGTATCTCTTGAATTAAATAGTGCTGAATTATATGGTGATGATGGACTTTGTGAAAGTGATTACACTTTTAATAAAGGAACAGTAACAATTACTGTTGATGATGATGATGACACTATTTTAGCACCTTTACTAGGTCATGCTATAAGTGAAGATGGTGAAATTGTTCGTAAAGATACAGATGTTGCTCCATATATTGCATTTGGTAGAATTTTAACAAAAATTGTTGGTGGTGTTTACAAATATAAAGTTGAATACTTATCAAAAGTTAAATTTAAAGATACTATGCCTGATGAAGCAACAAAGGGTGAATCTATTGAGTTTACTACTGTATCAATTGAGGGTTCTGTAATGAGAAAAACAGATGGTGAATGGTCTAAATCAAAGACATTCACAACTTATAAAGATGCTAGTGATTATTTAGATAGTTTATTAACTTCAACTACAAATAGTGCAAAAAATACAACTAAATAGTATATAAATCTTTTCGAAGAAACAGTGAAAAAATCTGGTAGAAGAAAGGGTAAAGAACTAGAAATTATTATCTAGTCTTTACTCTTTTTTTTGTTATATAAGGAGGAATTTAAAAATGAAAGAAAAAGAAACAATGTTTACAGTTAATGGAAAAGAATATAAAGCAATATTTAATCTTAATGTTATGCAATCAATCCAAGTAGAATATGGAACATTTGAAAGTTGGGGAGAATTAACAGATGGCTTTGTCTATGATGAAAATGGCGAAAGAAAACTTAAATTAGATAGTGATGGTAATCCTATTATAAAGAAGATTAAAAATAAAAATGGCGAAGAGGTTGAAGTTGAAGTATACGAAACAAAGGAAGTAGACATAAAAGCATTGATTTTTGGAATTAAAGAAATGATAAATGAAGCCATTGATATTGATAATGAAAACAATCAATTAAATCAACCTTTATTAACTGAAAAACAAGTAGGTAGATTAATAACTGCAATGGGTATTGAAAAGGCAACAAGTAAATTAAATGAAACAGTTATTGAATCAACAAAGGATGATACCCCAAAAAACGAGTAGTCCACGAGGAAGAAAAGGATAAACCAATAGATTTCTCGTGGTTTTCATTTATAGGAGTTTGCAAGTTAGGATTTTCTGAAAAAGAAGTTTTTAGAATGACTTTAAGAAAGTTCAATAAATTGTGGGAGCATTACAAGTATTATCACGATATAGAAAAGAGTACAACTTATGCCCAATTAGAAAAAGAGCAATCAGAAGATGATGAATGGTTAGATTAGGAGGTGTAATATGGCAAGTTCATTTGGTGGAACAGTAAAATTAACAGGTGAAAGTGAATATATTAAGGCATTGCGAAACATTAATAGTAATTTAAAAGCAGTTAGTAGTGAATTAAAATTAACATCAACAGAATTTACAAATAATGGTGCTAAAATAGGCGATTTGCGAAGTAAAAATGATGCTTTAAATAAAAAACTACAAGAAGAGCAAAATGTTGTTAAAATATGCACAGAAGCCATCAAAAATTTTACTGAACAACAATCAAAAAATAAAACAGAAATTGATAAATTAAAAAATTCATTAAATAGTGAACAACAAACACTTGAAAAAATGAAAAATAGTACAACTGCAACAAGTTCAGAAATATCAAAACAGGAAAAGGTTGTTGCTGATTTAGAAAAAGAATTAACAAAAGCAGAAACAAGTTATGATAATAATAATAGAAAGATTAACGATTATAAAGTTAAGATGAATAATGCTAAAACTGAATGTAGTGATTTATCTAAAAAGATTCAAGATAATAATGCTATTTTAGATAAGGCAGGTAATAGTTTTGATAATGATGCTAAATCAATTAAAGATTTTTCTGATGAAGAAGAAAAAGCAGGTAAAAGTACTCTCACACTAGGTGATTTAATAAAAGGAAACTTAATTAGTGAGGGTATTATTGCAGGTATTAAAGGATTGGCTAGTGCTATGAAAACAGTTGGTTCTGCAATGATAGAAGTTGGAAAACAGGCAGTTAGTGGCTTTGGTGAATTTGAACAATTAGAGGGTGGTGTTCAAAAATTATTTGGTGATGATGTAAAAGATACTGTTATTAAAAATGCAAACGATGCTTTCAAAACTGCAGGTATGAGTGCTAACGAATATATGGAAACAGTAACTGGATTCAGTAAAAGCATGATAGTTTCTTTAAATGGTGATACCAAAAAAGCAGCCGAATTATCAGACCAAGCATTAAGAGATATGTCTGATAATGCCAATACATTTGGTACTGATATGCAATCAATCCAAAATGCTTATAGTGGTTTTGCTAAAGGTCAATTTAATATGTTAGATAATCTAAAATTAGGTTATGGTGGTACTAAAACTGAAATGGAAAGATTACTTAAAGATGCTGAAAAATTATCAGGAAAGAAATACGATGTTTCTAATTTTGCAGATATTACAGAGGCAATTCATCAAATTCAAGTAGCAAGTAATATTGCAGGTACTACACAAGCAGAGGCAATGGGAACGATTGAGGGTTCTATTAATGCAACAAAATCAGCATGGAGTAATTTAATTACAGGATTAGCGACTGATGGAGCAGATTTAAGCCAATTAGTAATGAATTTATTTTCTTCACTTGTTGGTGATGGAGATGGCAATGGAGGAGTTGTTAATAATGTATTAAAAGCAGTAGATAGAGTGGTTGATGGAGTATTTGATGCATTGCCTATAATATTAGATGGAATAGCAGAACAATTACCATCATTTCTTGATGCAGGAAGTAGTATTATTTCAAAATTAGTTCAAGGTTTAACTGAAAATATGCCTATGATAATGAGTTCAGTTATGGAAATAATTAATATGATTATATCAACGATAGTTCAAAATTTACCACAAATATTGCAAATGGGTATTCAAATGGTTGTTTCTTTGGTTCAAGGAATAGCAGAGCAATTACCAACTTTAATACCTGAAATGATTGATGCAGTAGTGTTAATGGTAGAAACATTGTTAGATAATATAGACTTGATTATTGATGCAGGTATTCAATTAATAATGGGACTAGCAGATGGGTTAATTACTGCCTTACCTGATTTGATTGATAAAATACCTGAAATAATAGATAAATTAATTGAAACCATTGTTAATAATTTACCAAAACTAATTGAAGCAGGTATTACTTTAGTTATTAAATTGGCAGAGGGATTAATCCAAGCAATACCAAAATTAGTTTCGAAAATACCACAAATTATATCTTCATTAATAAATGGTATTGCTAGTTATTATGGAAAACTTGGAGAAATAGGTAAAAACTTGTTAGGAAAGGTAAAAGATGGAATTGCAAGTGGTATATCAGGTATGTTAGATATAGGTAAAAATCTTGTTAAGGGTCTATGGAATGGTATTAATAATGCCAAAGACTGGGTATTAGATAAGATTAAAGGATTTGGTAAATCAATTGTAAATGGCATCAAAAATATATTTGGAATTCATTCACCATCAAGAGTATTTAGAGATGAAATTGGTGTAAATTTAGCAAAAGGTATTGGTGTTGGTTTCCAACAAGAAATGTCAGATGTAAATGATACAATTCAAAGAGCATTGCCAACAGATTTGGATTTATCTACAAGAGTTAATTTAAGTAGACCAAATTCAGTATTTTCTTCTGATAATAGTAGAAGCAATCAATCACCTAGTAAAGTTGAAAATAATACTTATAATTTCTACTCTCCAAAAGATTCACCAAGCGAGTATGCAAGACAAATTAGAAAAGAAAAACAATATTTGGATTTGGTAGGTGCTTAATATGTCAAAGAAAATAGTATGTGAAAATTATTTAAAAGAAAGGATAACATTTGAATATAAGTTTCCTTTCTTTCTTAAAAGTGTTGATGGATTACATGAGGTATTAGGTGTAGTAGCAGGAATGAAAAGTGCTTATGCCATAGGTGAAAATTATATTGGTACAAGTGTAGAAAAAAGGAATATTATTATAAAAGGTGCAATTAGAGATGATGTAATTAATAATAGGCAAAAGTTATATCGTGCCTTTCCTTTAAAGTCAACTGGAATACTTTATTATTATGAAGATGGTTTAGAAAGAAAAATAGAATATAAAGTAGAATCTATTCAAATTGATAATAAAGGTTTACATAAGCAATTTCAAATATCTTTAATATGCCCTAACCCATATTTTACTGATTTAGATAAAACTATACTTCAAATGGCAACATGGTCGCCATGTTTTAAATTTGCATTAAAGATTCCCCATGATACAGGTATAAAGTTTGGTGTAAAAAACACAACTTCAATGGTTACTATTCAGAATGATACTAATATTGAATTTGGTATGACTTTAACATTTACTGCAAATGATACTGTTATTAATCCATCTCTTTTTAATGTTGATACAAGAGAAGAAATGAAGATTGAAAAAACAATGGTAGCAGGAGATAAGATTATTGTAAATACATATAGACAAAATAAAAATATTACTTATATACCAGTTACTACTGGTGTAGAAGAAAATATTAATAATTTAATGGTATATGGTAGTAAGTTTTTACAAGTACATCATGGAAGTAATACATTTAGATATAATGCTGATACAGGTGTTGATAACCTCGAGGCAGTTATTGAATATGTAAACGAATATGAGGCAGTATAATGATAAAAGAATTTGATATTTATGTTTATACTAGGGATTTGGAACTCATAGGTATTATAGATTTTTTTAGTTCTTTAAGATGGCGAAGAAAATATTATGAAGCAGGTGAGTTCGAACTTCATATTCCATTAAATAGTCAAACAGAAAAGTATTTAAAAAAAGATAATCTTATTATAAGGGATGATGCCATAGAAGTAGGTATTATTGAAAGTTTTACTATAAATGATGCAGGTGATGATGGTGTTGAAGTTATAATTTATGGCAGGTTTTTATCAAGCATATTAGATAGAAGAATAATTAAAAGTAAAATTAACTTTAGTGGGAAGATATTGTTGGGTGAAAGAAAAATATTAAATGAAATGACACCTTTTTCTAAATTATTAATAAGTGAAGCAACACTAGATTCAGATAGTGTTGTTTTTCAAGTAAGTTATAAGAATGTTTATGAATATTTAGTTACTTTAGCAAAGATATCATCAATTGCTCATAGAATATCTGTCGATATTCCAAACAAGAAAATGATTTATGAAAATTATCAAGGATTAGATAGAACAGAAACACAATCAATTAATCCTAGATATGAATTTAGTGAAGATAAATCAAATATTGATGTTGCTGATTATACATATAGTGCTAAAACAGAAAAGAATTATGTTTTAGTAGGTGGGCAAGGAGAAGATAAAAATAGAATTATGGTAGAAGTTACAAGTGGAAATAATAAAGATTTTGATTTAAGAGAAACATTTGTTGATGCTAAATCAGAAAATCAAGGTGATTTAACACTTGCACAATATAAAGAAACTTTAAAAACTAAAGGTTCAGAAAAATTAGTTGAATCTACTGAAACACTTGAAGTAACAGTATATGCTGATGACTATAAAAAATTATGGGATTTAGGCGATATTGTAAATATTAAAAAAGAATCATGGGGTATTGTAATGAAACAAAGAATTACTGAAATAGAAGAAACCATTGAAAATAATAATCAAAAGATTTTTGCTACATTTGGAACACCATTTGTTGAAAATCTTACGATTAATAATTAAGGAGGAATGAGAAATGGAAGAATCAAGTTTTTTTAATGATGTAGATGGCGATAGAGTTTATTATGCAGAAGATTTTGCAGAATATTTTATCCCATTTTTTACAAATGGTATTTTTAATAATGGTTGCCAAGTATTAGGTAACACAAATGATATGACAGTTAATTTAAGCACTGGTAGAGCATTTATTGAGGGACATAGATATAGAAATAAACAAGTAAAAACTTTAGCAATAGATAATGCAGATGGTGTGTTAGGTCGTATTGATAATATTGTTATTAGATTAGATTTAACAAATAGAAATATTACTGCTCAAGTAATTAAGGGGACATTTTCTAATAATCCAGTAGCACCAAATTTAACAAGAACTTCAACAATTTATGATTTAAGAATTGCCAAGGTTTATATTCCTGCAGGAACAACTGAAATAACACAAGATTTGATAGAGGATTGTAGATTTATTACCAGTGATTGTGGAGATGTAATTTCGCCTATTGAAACACCTGATACAGAGCAATTATTTATTCAAATTCAAGCAATTTTTGATAAATTTATTGCTGATAATACAAATGAATTTGATACATGGTTTGAACATGTTAAAGGGCAATTAAGTACAGACCAAGCAGGAAACTTGCAAAATCAAATTGATGATATAACACCTGATGTTGAACAATTAAAAACAGATGTGGGAGTGTTACAAGATAATATATTAGATTTTGAATTATCAAGAACTATAAATGATACCAATGTTGCTTCACTAGAAGAAAGCGAGGGAAAATAATGAAAGTATATAAAGTTAAAAATGGTAATAAAATTGAAAGTAGTAGTATTTATGATAGAAATGAACTATTAAGTGATATATTAAATAGACCAAATGCAGGTTTTCATAATTCTATATATAGAGGTAAGGATATTACTGATTTGTTTTATAATGGTACTTTATCGCAACAAATTGCTAATGGTACATTCGATGATATATTTATAGGTGATTATATTATAGGTAAAACAAGTGGTAGAAAATATCTTGTAGCAGATATTAATTACAGATTACATTGTGGTGATACTGAATGTACAACACCACATGTTCTCATGATATCTGAAAAGATTATGGGACTTGCCCAAATGAATGATAGTAATACTTCTGCAGGGGCATATATAGGAAGTAAAATGTACACAACAAATTTATCACCATATAAAACTGTTATAAATAATGATTTTGGTAGTAATCATATTTTAAAACATAGAAACCATTTACAAAATGCAGTTGTAAATGGATATGAAAGTGGAGGGACATGGTATGATTCTACTATTGAATTAATGAATGAGTTAATGGTTTATGGTGCTAATATATTTCATAATGTAGGATGTGGTACTAATATACCAAATAATTATGAAATTGATAAATCTCAATTGGCATTATTTAGATTAGATAAAAGTAAAATAATTGCCTTTAATGATAGTAACCAAAGAATGTGGTATTGGCTCAGAAGTGTAGCATTCTCTTCCGGCTTCTGTTTTGTCAACTACTATGGTACTAGTCACTACCATAATGCATCCAACTCTGGTGGTGTTCGCCCCTGCTTTTTAATCTATTAATCTGCAATCTCACCCCCTTGTGGGGTGAAGCAGATAATAGATTTTTAAAAAAGCAAGGGGATAAATTAACACACACAAATTGACTTTCAATAGATAAAAGTATAGAATTATAATTGGGAGTTGATAGATATTGAGTGTGTTGAAAAGAAAAAGAAACATATCAAAAATGGAATTTTATCATAATGCTATAAAGTTGCGATTAATGATAACTGAATTTCTTTTGAAAGATTTTGGTATAAAATCAAGAAGAAGAAATTTAGAATTTGCAAAAGATGTGTATGATATTGAAGATGAAGATGTAGAAGAAATAGAAAATATTCTTTCTGCATACGATTTGAAAAATAGTTTCATTGATAATTTTCCAAGTTGGTTGATTGATAAGGAAAGAGATTATTTCATGGACTTGTTAAGAAGTCTAATGAAAAATATTTGCTCTGCAAATACAATTCATATAACAAACAAAGAAGAATACTATATGAGAAGAAATTATCAAACACAAGCAATTTGTGATTGTGAAAATCTGCTTCAAGAAATGCAATATATAATATATGTTACTCATCCAAATGTTGAGAAATATATGCCTTATGTTGATATAATTGAAAAAGAAATTGCTTTATTAAAAGGATGGCGAAAGTCTGATAATAAAATAATGAAAAGTTTAGAAGAATAACTTTTAAAAAGGGTAAGATTTGATAAATATACTTGGATGGCTTCCGGCTTCTGTAATGTCAACAACAATGGTAATAGTAACTACAATAATGCATCCAACTCTGGTGGTGTTCGCCCCTGATTTTAACTCGCACAATGATTAGGTTAAGTACCGTTGCGATAATTAAAAGGAAATTTTATCCTGTTCGAAAGACAAATAGATATTTTGATATCATCTAATAAGTTAGTTATGATTAGGAACAAAATATGTTAAATAAGATTAGTAATGCCAATGTTTTAATGGATAGTTTTTATAAATCAAGAAAAAATAGTATTTGGAAAAATAGTGTACAACAATATGAAGCCAACTTTCTTAAAAACATAAGAAAAACACAGATAGAATTAAGAAAAAGAACTTATAAGCAAAGTCCTTTTGATTGTTTCTATTTGAATGAAAGAGGAAAAGAGCGATATGTTCGCTCCATAAGTTTCTATGATAGAGTAGTACAAAGAGCATTATGCGACCAATTGACTCCCATAGTTGAACCTTATCTTATATATGATAATGGTGCAAGTATAAAGAATAAAGGTATCGATTTTGCTCGTAGAAGAATAGAAAATCATCTTCATAGTTATTATAGAAAATATGGTAATATTGGATATGCACTCACTATCGATTTTAGTAAGTTTTATGATAATATACTTCATAAACCATTAATTGAAATGTATAAAGAAATAATAGATGATGATGACATATTAAAATTAATAGAACATCTAGTAGATAGTTTTTCTATTGATGTTTCCAATTATAATATGGAAGAATCAGATTTACTTGATACACTTGTTTATGCAAAGTCAAACACTTTAAAAACAGGTGAAAAATATATAAATAAGTCTTTAGGTATTGGTAGCCAAATATCTCAAATATCAGGTATTTATTATGTTCACAAAATGGATAACTATTGTAAAATAGTAAAAGGTATGAAATACTATGGTAGGTATATGGATGATACTTATATAATAAGTAATAGTAAAGAAGAATTAAAACAATTACTTGAAGATATTATTAAGATTTGTGATAAATTAGGTATATTTATTAATAGAAAGAAAACTCAAATATTTAGATTAGATAAAGGGTTTACTTTCTTAAAAATTAGATATAGACTAACTGAAACAGGTCATTTAGTTAGAATACCTGTTAAAAGTGGATTCGTAAGAGAAAGAAGAAAACTTAAAAGTTTTAAAAAGATGCTTGATGATGGTAAAATGACTTATAGAGAAATAGAAGAACAATATAAGTCATGGAAAGGCAACATAAAAAGATATGATTGCCATAAAGCATTAATGAATATGGATAAGTTGTTTGCAGAATTATTTAAAAATAATTCACAAAATTCACACTAAATTAGTGTTATAATGTATATATAGAATAAGGCAATGAAAAATTGGCTTTTTTCGTGTTTTAATCACTAGATAAGGAGGATAAAAATGGAAAATGGTAAGTTTCAAATTGAAGTTTTGGAAAGATTATCTGTATTGGAAACTTTAATAAAAGAACAGGACTATAAAGGAGTTAAAGATACAAGTGAAAAAGCACTTAATTTAGCCAAAAATAATGAAAGTAGGATAAATGCCCTAGAAGATGGTAATAAATGGCTTATTCGCCTTGTTATAGGTGCAATTATAGGTGGTATTTTAGCATTTGTATTTAAAATATAAAGGAGGGGATAACATGAGTAACAAGGTATATGATATTTTAAAGTATGTTGCACAAGTATTTTTACCTGCATTGACTGTATTTGTAGGTGTTGTGTTACAATGTTTTGAATTTAGTTATACAGATATAGTTATTACTATAATGACTGCCTTTGATGCTTTTTTAGGTAGTATATTAATGATATCTAGTAATAATTATAATAAAAAACAATAGAGAAAGAACTTAAAGGTTCTTTTTTTATATATTCCATTAAAAGAAAGATAGAGGTGAAAAGAAAATGGAAGAAAAAGAAGCAGTTGTTGAAGAAACACAAGAAGTTTTGGCAGTTGTCGAAACAGAAGAAGATGTGCAAGAAGATGCACTAAATGAATTATCTAATAATAAAGGTGAGGAGGTAGATGAAAATGAGTAATAGTTCTTTAGTAAACTATACTGCTATTTCACCAAATAGTAGCAATCCTAGAAATAATAAGATTAAGAAAATCACTATTCATCACATGGCAGGTAATTTATCTGTTGAAACATGTGGTAGAGTATTTAATGGTAAGAATCGCCAAGCATCATCAAATTATGGTATAGGTAGTGATGGTAGAGTTGGTATGTATGTTGAAGAAAAGAATAGAGCATGGACTTCGAGTTCTCCTAGTAATGATAATCAAGCAATTACTATTGAAGTTGCAAATGATGGTGGTGCAAATACTAATTGGCATGTATCAGATAAGGCACTTGCCAAATTAATTGATTTATGTGTTGATATTTGTAAAAGAAATGGTATTGCAAGTTTAAATTATACTGGAGATGCAAATGGTAATTTAACAAGACATAATATGTTTGCAAACACAACATGTCCGGGACCATATTTACAAAGTAAATTTCCTTATATTGCAAGTGAAGTAAATAAAAGATTAAATGATAGTAGTACATCAGTACCATCAAATGATATTTCATCAAAATCAGTTGATGAACTTGCAAAAGAAGTTATTGCAGGTAAATATGGTAATGGTGATGCTAGAAAAAGTGCTTTAGGTTCAAGGTATGGTGAAGTTCAAGCAAGAGTTAATGAAATTCTTATTGGAAACAAACCTACACCAACACCTGCACCACAACCAACTGAATCTAATGATGATTTATTAACTTTAGTTAAGAAAACTATTAGAGGTGATTTTGGTAATGGTGATGCTAGAAAGAAAGCACTAGGTTCAAGATATGATGAAGTTCAAAAACAAGTTAATGCAAATCTTAATGCTGGATTAACTAGATGGGATAATATTAAATTATTCTAATAAAAATGTATAATTAATAAAAATGTATAATTAAAATGGTAGGATTTTATATAATCTTACCATTTTTTCTTTGCATAAAAGCATAGTTAATATATAGAAAAAACCATTTAGTAGGCAACAAGTAGGCAACAAAAGTCTTATTTTGCCTTTAAAAATGGACTACATCAATTTAGTAAACGTTAATATACAGTTTCAAGGCACCATATATTGGTGCTTTTTTCATGCCTAATTTTAGTAACCAATATTTATAATTAGCATATAATAAGACGAGGAGGCAATTATGTTAAAATTAGAATATCTTCAAGAATTATTAGTTATTTCAATTGCCCTTAGTGCCATAACATGTACCTTTATTCAAAAAACAAAATCACTTTGTAGTTGTAGTAAATGTGTAAATATATACAGTTTTATAGTAAATATGTTAGTAGGAATAATATTTTGTATCACATTCACATCATTATCTTTTCCAACAAGTTTATGGATAGGATTTTTTTCATATTTAGGAGCAGACACTATATATAAAACATTAGAAGGAAGACTATCATCATATCAAGACATAGTAAATAAAAAAACAGTAACAATCCCTATAGAAAATATTATAAACAAGGAGGAAAAAAAAGATGGAAAAACCAATATATCCAAGTAAAAATATGAGAATAACTCAAGGATACAATGAGGGAACACACAAAAGTAGTAATGCAATTGATGATGCCGGATTAAATACTAGTATAGAAAAAATATATGCTCCATTTACTGGAATAATAAAAAAAATTTATACAAATGATGCTAATGAAGTATGGCTAGAAAGTATAGAACCCGTAGAATATCCAGATGGAACAGTTGATTATATGACCATTTTATTTGCACATGCAAATGACGTAAGTAATCTATTTGTAGGAAAAAGGGTAAATAAAAATGACGCCTTTTATAGTGAAGGAACCAAAGGTAACGCTACAGGAAACCATTGCCATATAGAATGTGGAAAAGGAAAATTTACAGGTACAGGATGGCATAAAAATCAATCAGGCTATTACTCTATAAATAATTCAAAAAAACCAGAAGAATGTTTATGGTTAGATGGTAGTATAAATGTAATAAATAATAGAAATTACAATTTTAAAAAAATTGAAGTACCTAAGCAAGAAGAAAAAGAAACTCAAAAGGATGAAAATAATCAAAAACCAGAAACACCTAAAGATCAAAACAAAGAAGAAACTAAAAATACAAAAAAATTAATATATACATGCAAAAAAACAGATCTTTATGGAATTTATTTAAAAGAAGGACAAAAATTATATATTGAAGAATAAAAAAAGGAAGTCATCTTCCTTTTTATTATCCAAGTAATACATCTAAAATCATCATAACTAAAAATCCTATTAAAGTAAATATAGCCATTAAATCTTTTCTTTTGTTACTTTGACTCTCAGGAATCAATTCTTCAACAACAACATATATCATAGCCCCAGCTGCGAACGCTAATAAGAAAGGCAAAATCGTTTGCACTTTTAAAACAAGTATAGCTCCAATTATAGCAGAAATAGGTTCAACAATACCACTAAGTTCTCCATAAACAAAAGCCTTAGTTCGAGACAAACCTTCTCTTCTTAATGGTAGACTAACAGCAGTACCCTCTGGAAAATTTTGCAATCCTATACCAATAGCTAAAGCTATTGCCGATGCCAAAGTAGCACCCTCAAATCCATAAGCTAAAGATCCAAAAGCAACACCTATTACCAATCCTTCAGGAATATTATGCAAAGTAATAGAGAAAATAAGCATTGCACATCTTTTTGCTCTATCATTTTTAACTCTTTTAGCCTTAGAAAAGTGTGTATATATTTTATCACCAATAAAAAGTAAAAGACCACCAGCAAAAAAGCCAAGAAAAATAAACCAAATATTAATTTTTAACTTATTAGCCATTTCAATACTAGGATTTAGTAATGACCAAAAAGAAGCAGCAATCATAACACCAGCTGAAAATCCAAGTAATGCATCCATTATACCCTTTTTAACTTCTTTAAAGAAAAATACAATAGCAGCACCAAGCATAGTAATACTCCAAGTAAAACAAGTCGCAATAAATGCCTGAAGTATAGGATTTAAATTAGAAAAAAACTCCACAATAACACCTCACCATTATAATTTATGTAGAAAAAAAATTATAGTATGGGCATATATCATATTTCCATCTATTAAATTAGACAAAAAACATATACTTAAATAGGTGAAGAAAATGTTTTTAAAAAAATATAAATCAGTTTTAATAATAATATTAATTTTTATAATTTTTACAATTCAAATAGTATCAGCTAACACTCTTCCATTAATGGATACAATAATAACAATAGATGCAGGTCACGGAGGAAGAGACTCTGGAACTACATATAATAAAATTTTAGAAAAAGACATAAATTTAGAAATATCTAAAGAGTTAGAAAAAGAACTGACAAAAAAAGGTGCTATTACATACATGATAAGAGAAAGTGATATTGACCTATCATCAATATATGATGCTAAGAAAAAAAGAGGAGATTTATATAGACGATTAATGTTTATAAAAGAAAAGTCATCTGACTTATACTTATCAATCCATATAAATTGGTATAAAAATCAAAATTATAAAGGAGGAGAAGTATTATATAATCCAATAAATAAAGACAATAAATTATTAGCAACCTACATTATGAATGAGTTTAAAAATGAACTGAATAGTAAAAGAAGTATAAAAACAACAGATCTATATATGTATAAAAATACAACAACACCAGGTGTATTAATAGAATGTGGCTACCTATCCAATTATATAGATAGAAAATCACTACAAGATAAAAAATATCAAGAAAAACTTGCTAAAGTAATAACCAATGGTGTAATTAAATATTTAAAATATAAAAACAAAGTAAAATATATATTGTAAAAAACTATAAAAAAAGTTATAATGATGATAGAATGTAAAAGAATAAAAGGTTGGTGAATATTGTGATAGTTAGATTGATTAAAAAGACAAAAATCTATAATTTTACTTTACCAACTAAAGTATCTGGAAACTATTGGATCACAGATGTAGATAATTTAGGAAATACAAGAAATCTTATAAATGTAGAAGAATTTGAAGGTAAATGGAAAATAAAAAGTGACTTTGAAACAAAAATTATGTCTGGAGATAGAGAAGTATCATCAGCTATTTTAAGTGACTATAGTTTATTCTTCTTAAAAATAAATACAGACAATGAATATGTAATATTATATTGTTCACCATCAACAAATGAAAACATAAGTATGTTAAAACTAAAAAATCCAGGAGAAATAATAATAGGCAATGATAATAAAGCACATATAAATTATCAATATCCACTAGTATCTAAACAACATGCTAGACTTATTTTTAATAATGGAGAATGGATAGTACAAGATTTAAATAGTAAATATGGTACTTATGCCAACAATATAGCTATCACTTCTAAACAACTAGAATATGGTGATATAGTTTTTATAATGGGTTTAAAAATAATTGTTATGGATCAAGCTATAATAGTAAATAATATTGGTAATGTTGTTAGATTTGATAATAATACATTTGAAGTAATATCTCCAATAATTCAAAAACAAACTGAAGTAGATAACAAAGATGAAGAAGCAATAGAATTCTACAAAGAGGATGATTACTTCTTTAGATCACCAAGATTCAAAACAATGATTGAAGATGTAAATATAGTTATTGATCCACCACCATCAAAACAAGAGGAAGATAAAATGCCTCTTATTTACACTATAGGACCAATGATGACAATGGCAATGACATCCGTTACTATGGGATATTCCTCACTTACAGGAGTAATAGATGGAAGTAGAGACTTATCATCTGCTATGCCAACCTTAGTAATGTCATTTGCTATGTTAATGACAATGTTACTATGGCCAATGTTATCTAAAAGATACCAAAAAAAATTACAAAAAGAAAAAGAAGTAAAAAGGCAACAAAAATATACAGAATATATAAATCAAAAAAGAGAAACTATCACTTCAGCCATGAACATACAAAGACAAATTCTAATTGATAATTATCTACCATTATCAGAAACAAAAAATATAATATATTCTAAGAAAAGAAATTTATGGGAAAGAGAAATAGATCAAGAAGACTTTCTAGATTTACGTCTAGGTATAGGATCAACTGAATTAAAAGGAACTGTATCATTTCCAGAACAACACTTTTCCGTTGAATCAGATAATTTATTAGAAGAAGTTTATAAACTAGGTGCAGAATCTAGAATTCTAGAAAATGTCCCAATATCTTTATCTTTTGTAAAAAGAAATAATACAGCTATAATTGGAACGGGTACTAAAAAACAAGAATTTATAAATGGCCTAATTATTCAAATGATTGCATATCACAGTTATGAAGATTTAAAAATAGTAATTCTAACTAATGAGAAAAATGAATCAAATTGGGAATACTTAAAAGTCCTACCTCATTGTTGGAGTAATGATAAATCAACTAGATACTTTGCTACAAACATAGATGAAGCTAAAGAAATATCACTATATCTAGAACAAGAAATTCAACATAGAAAATATAAAGATGTAAACGGTGAAATGCAATTAAATACAGAGGACTATAAAAACTATAAACCATACTATGTTGTAATAACTGATGATTATAAATTAGTAAGAGATGTAGAACTAGTAAAGGATATAACTAGTATGGAAATAAATATTGGTTTTAGTTTAATTACTATTAGTCCAAGATTAATAAATATTCCAAATGAATGTCAAACATTTATAAGTATTGGTGATAAAAAATCAGGAATATTTGAAAACGAACTTGTATCAAATAAACAAAAAGAGTTTTTAGCAGATTATGATCCAAGTATAAATATGTATGAATGTTGCAAAATACTTGCAAATATTCCAATAGATATAGCAAAAGCAGAACGTAACCTACCTACTAGCTTAAGTTTCCTAGAAATGTATAATGTAGGTATGGTAGAACAATTAAATATTCTAAACAGATGGAAAAATAATGATCCAACTAAGTCTCTTCAAGCACCAGTAGGAGTAGATAAAAACCATGAATTATTTAAACTTGATTTACATGAAAAATTCTATGGTCCACATGGATTAATTGCTGGTATGACTGGATCTGGTAAATCAGAATTCATTATTAGTTATGTTTTATCCATGGCTCTTAACTATCATCCATATGAAGTATCATTTGTTTTAATTGATTATAAAGGTGGAGGATTAGCCGGAGTATTCCAAAATAAAGAAACAGGTATGAAATTACCTCATTTAGCAGGAACAATTACAAACTTAGATACAGTAGAAATGAATAGATCATTAGCATCAATTCAAAGTGAATTACGTAGAAGACAAAGAATGTTTAATGAAGCAAGAGATAATTTAAATGAAAGTACAATAGATATATATAAATATCAAGCATTATATAGAAAAGGTTTAGTAAAAGAACCAATCTCTCATTTATTTATAATTTCAGATGAGTTTGCAGAATTAAAAGACCAACAACCAGATTTTATGGATCAATTAATATCAACTGCACGTATAGGTAGATCACTTGGAGTCCACTTAATACTAGCAACTCAAAAACCAGCTGGAGTAGTTAATGACCAAATTTGGTCAAATGCCAAATTTAGAGTATGTCTAAAAGTTCAAGATAAAGCAGACAGTATGGATATGATTAAAGTACCAGATGCAGCTTCCCTAAAAAATCCAGGTAGATTTTATTTACAAGTAGGATATAACGAATTATTTGCTTTAGGACAAGCAGCTTGGGCTGGTGCTCAATACTATCCAACAGAAAAAAGAAAAAAAAGAATAGATCAATCACTAGAATTTTTAGATAATGTTGGAAATGATATTAAAACACTAGATGATTCTAATAAAGAGTCTATGCAAGAATCAAAAGGTGAAGAAATAACTAATGTAATAAAATATATAATAGATGAAGCAAAAAAAGAAAATGTATCTGTACCTCAACTATGGTTAGATAGAATTCCAAACATCATCTATATTAAAGCTTTAAAACAAAAATATAATTATCAAGAAGAAAGAAACGTAATTAACCCAATAATTGGAGAATATGATGATCCAGATAATCAAAGCCAACACTTATTAACATTACCAATATCAAAAGAAGGAAATACTTTAATATTTGGTTCTGCCGGAAGTGGAAAAGAGCTTATGTTATCTAGTATTATTTATTCAACAATAACAAATCACTTTGCTGATGAAGTTAACTTTTATATGTTAGACTTTGGTGCTGAAACCTTAACTATGTTTAAAAATGCTCCTCATGTAGGTGAAGTATTATTATCAAGTGATGATGAAAAAATAAGAAATCTATTTAAAATGCTTTTAAGAATAATAGAAGAAAGAAAAAAATTATTTGTAGAATATAACGGATCATATGACTTCTATATAAGTCATGGTGGTATTCAAATACCAATGATTACAATAATAATAAATAATTATGAAGGATTTATTGAAACATATGAAGAATATGAAGATATAATAAGTCAAATAACAAGAGACTGCTTAAAGTATGGTGTAGTATTTATCTTAACAACATCAGGTACTAATACAATAAGATATAGACTAAGACAAAACTTCAAACAAAATGTTGTCTTACAATTCAATGATCCAACAGATTATTCGTCAGTATTAAATGGTGTAAGAAAAAAAGAACCATCAAAAGCATATGGACGTGGTTTGATAGATTTAGGAAATATTTTTGAATTTCAAACAGCATATCCATATAAAGAAGAAAAACTTACAGAATTTATAAAAGTTGTAAGTAAAAAACTTAATGATGTATGTGCAATAAAAGCACCAAAAATACCTATATTACCTAGTGTAGTAACACTTGATAATGTAGAAGAAAAATATAATAAAATGGATGAAATACCAATTGGTATAGAAAAAGAGACATTACAAATTGCAACAATAAATATGGATAGATTAGATAGTATTGTAGTAACCGGCGATGAAGTAGAAGAAAATCCAGAATTTATAACAGGATTAGCAAAAGTATTTAGTAATATAAATAATTCCAACGTAATATTAATGGATGCTATCTCATCACTAAAACAAAAAGATAGTAATAATATTATATATGATAAAGATGATTGTACAAAAACATATAATATGATCAAAGAATTATATAATAAAGAGAAAATAACTAGTAAAACAAATCCAGAAAGTTTAAAAAAATTACCTGTTACAATATGTATAATAAATAGTATAACTGCCTTACAAGCAAAACTAAGTTTTGAAGATAAAACTAATTTAGGAAATATTATAAAAGATTCCAAAGAACTAAAAACATTTAAGTTTGTAATAATAGATAATTTAAATAATATTAAATCAATTGCTTATGATGATTGGTTTAAAAATAGTATTGATCTTGGTGAAGGTATATGGATAGGTTCAGGTCTAGGAGATCAGTTTACTCTTAAAGTAACAACAAGCTCTAGAGAATTACGTGAAGAAATAGATTCAAAATTTGGATATGTAATTACTAGAGGAAAAGCTGTACAAGTAAAATTAATTATTGATGAATAGGAGGAAATATAATGAATAATAATAAAATATTAATACAATTATTTATACCATTAATAGAAAAAAATTATGATTTATTTATTCCAATCAATAAAAAAATTGGTACTATAAAACGTCAAATAGAAGAAGGTTTAAAAGAACTAACTAATGATGCATATATATCAAGAGAAACAAGTAATTTGTATAGTAAAGAAACTGGAAAAGTTTATGATGTAAATAAAAGTGTAAGAGAAACAGACTTGAAAAATGGTTCAAGAATAATATTGATATAGGTGATAATATGACAGATTATAAAAAATATGTAATAGCAGTAAATAAAATATTTGAAATAATTGATAAAATGAAACTATCATGGACAGATCAAGATAACCTAAACTATCTAAAAAAAATAGAAGATTACAAGGATATAGTAATAGAAACATCTAAAAAAATATCTCAAGATGAAAAAGATCAACAAGTAGAGGAGTTAGGCAAATGATAGAAAAAATAAGCTATGAAGAATTAATAAATATATCTAATCAACTAGAATCATCTGCTAAAGCAATAGAAGAAATCACAAAAAAAGAAAATATTAATGAATTATCAGATTTTATATCAACTGTAGAAGGATATTCAAAATATCTAACTACTACAGTAGAACTATATCAAGAAGCAGATGATGCCATATCATCATTAACACAAAAAAAATAAGGGCTTTCATTTAGAAAGCTCTTTTATATATTTATTAATTTTAACTTTAGGAAAATAATAATTTAATATATTAGTATAATTACACCCATTAGTAGCAAGTTCATTAGCTCCATATATACTAAGACCCATAAATTCTCCATATCCCTTAGTAATAAAAGTAATATTATCTTTATTTATTATAATATTTAAGTATAAAGATTTTAGATTAAGTATCTTAGAAAACTCTACTCCATCATATATTCTACTACCAAATCTAATTTTTAAAACTCTACCATTAGGAGAAATTTCAAGTATCTTAATATATACATCTTTATTTATGTTATCTTTAAAAATTCTACTAAGTATATTATAATCAATCTTTCTACTTGCAACAAAATAAGGAGAAGAAAAGTCCCATAAACTAGAAACACTAGATAAATAAGAATATCTACTATCTTCTAAAGTATAACCATAATTAGTAATATGTATAAAAGGTAGAATATAATCATTTTTATATGATAAAAATATACAGTCAGTATCATCAATTGCAAGATTTAAATTATTAACAACCATATCATAGTCTGGTGCAAAATAAAGTTTATAATAAGAAATTGGTTTATAAACAACAAAATTATTAATAGCTTTTATTTTTTTATTTTTACTCATTTCTCTAAAGGCAAAAGTTCTATATAAAACAGCCATAGCTTTAATAACTTCAATATTAATATTAGGAATCATATTAGTAGCAATAGCACCAAGTAAATATTCCCTTAAACTTATCTCTATAATAGCACCATTATCAAGCTCCAAAGTCACAAGATATATGTCATTTCCATAAAATAAATTATTTTTTAAAAGTTCAATATTTTTATCATTCTTATCAAGATTAAAAGCTTTAACTACAATACCATCAATAACTAAATAAACCTTTTCACCATTAAAGTTAATATTATTATTTCTAATAAAATTATTAGTACGCCTTTTAATCTCTATATCATTAATATTTCCCAGTTCTTTAGAAAATTCATATTGCATAGTTAGATACAAATACAAAATATCTTCACTACCATTATTTTTAATCTCATATCTATAAAACATACGCCTCACCTAGAAATAGTATGTTTTATTTTTTTATTAGTATACCTAAAATTCAAAATATTTTAATTCTTTATTTATATCACAATCAAGTCCAGTTACATAACTTTTATTAGTAAATAAATCATCAAGTATAATGTTATTACCATTAATATATTCAATTGTTTTTACAATGATATTTTTAGCTTCTTTAATAGATAACAAATATAAATCAATAAATGATGAAGTACTAACTATAGTATACTTAACAGGATTATGCCATTCATTATGATTAGTATTTAAAAAATTATGTTTATCAATTAATGGATAATGATAACTAACAGCCTCAAATCTAAAAACACTTTTTGGTGTAATAGTATCAATAAGTTTATAAAAAAACTTCTTAATTCCATATTTATCTTGTCTAAATAATTTTATAGCAAGTTCCATATCTTTCAAAGACTTATAATAAACATATCCCATATTAGAAACATTATAAGTTTTAAGAAAACTATAATCAATTGCTTTAGTTAGATTTTCTGAAAATAATGAAGTATCAAAACAGAATTTACAAATATCAAATTTATATGGATTAATTTTTTCTCTTCTTTTTATCATATCATTATCAATAAATGTTTCCATAAACAAATGAATATTATTATATTTATATGTAGATTTCATCTTTTTATCAAATTTACCTGTTTTGTAAAAGACATAAGGATGTACATTAGAATCAAGTACATAGTGACAAATTAACCCAACTAAATAAGATATAGTATCACTATCATTACCTAAATTATTATTTTTGATATAATTAATTAAGTTAATAAAATAGCACTTTGTTTTCTCAGTATGAAAAATATGACCTAATTGTTCATATTTTCTTCTTTTAAAGTTAAATAAATTATAAAAACGTAAAGAATCCATACTCTGTCCATACATTTTAACTCTATCTAAATCAAGCCTATTTTTAATATCATTATTTAATATGTCATATATATCATTTGCAAAATATGCATGAGTTACTGTTGCCGGCATAAAAAACCTCCTAATATTAGTATTAAACAAAATTTAAATAAATTATATCACATAAATTCACAAAATTTTCATACTTTTAATTAAATAATATGTTATAATTTATTAAGGTGATAATATGATAGAGAAGCAATTCAAAAACTTAGATGAACAGCTTGAAATATTAAAGCACAAAGGTCTAGTTGTTCATGACGAAAAATTTGCCAAAAAGGTTCTATTAAGAGAAAATTACTTTTTCTTAAATGGGTATAGACACTTATTTTATAAATCTGCTACTGACAAAAACTTTATACCAGGTACAACATTTGAAGAACTATATAGCCTATTTTTATTTGATAGGTCAATAAGAAATGTTTTGTTTAAATATCTACTTGTAATAGAAAATAACCTAAAATCAATTACATCATATCAATTATCTAAAAAATATGGATATAGAGAAAGAGATTATTTAAAAGTAAAAAACTTTACTAATAATCCAGAAAAAGCAAGACAAGTAAATGATCTATTAAAGAAAATGAAAAGACAAATAAGAGTAAACGGTGTACAGCATAGTGCTACTCTACATTATGTTTCTAATTATGGTTATATTCCATTATGGATTTTAGTTAAAGTATTATCATTTGGTATAGTAAGTGAAATGTTTTCAATTCTTAAAAGTGAAGATCAAAAAGAAATATGTAAGGTATACAACATAGATGTAGATGAATTCATTACTTATTTGCCAATACTTGCCAACTACAGAAATTTATGTGCACATGAAGATATTTTATTTGAAAATAGAACTCAAAAAGAAATTGATGACACCATATATCACAAATTATTGGGTATCAAAAAAGAAGATGGTGAGTACATCTACGGAAAAACAGATTTATTTGCTCTATTAATTATAATGAGACAATGTTTGCAACAGGAAGAATTTAAAAACATGACTATAGAGTTAGATAATGTAATAGAAACACTTAATTATAATTTATCGTCTATAAAACTAGATAAAGTATTAGATAGAATGGGCTTTCCAATGAATTGGAAAGAATTAGCTAAAATTGAAAGGGGACTAGATATAGATGAATAATAAAAAAGAAAATAAAAAATTAATATTTATTATAATATTTTCATTTGTAATGGGTGGAGTAATAATGTTTGCACTTTTAAAATGGACCCCACTTATTAGTGAAGTAGTAGGAAGCAGTAGTACTGTTATTACTAAAGATGGAACTAAAGTATATGAAAAAACTTCTCTTGCTTCATCTGTCAACAAAATATATGATGCAACTGTAATGATAAAAGGATATAAAAATAATGAATTAGCATCAACTGGTACAGGATTTGTATATAAAACAGAAGGAAAATATGGCTATTTACTTACAAACCAACATGTTGTTTCTGGTTGTAGTAAAATATCTATAATTACATCATCAGATGAAGAAGTAGAAGCAAAAGTTTTAGGAGGAGATGAATATCTAGATCTTGCCGTACTTAGAATAGATTCATCTAAAGTAAAACAAGTTGCTAATATAGGAAGCAGTGAAAAAATGAATTTAGGAGATACAGTATTTACAGTAGGATCTCCTATGGGTGAAGACTACAGAGGTAGTGTAACATCTGGTATATTATCAGGAAAAGATAGAATGGTCTCAGTTAATGTATCAAATTCTAGTAGTAATGATTGGGTAATGAGAGTTTTACAAATAGATGCCTCAATAAATCCTGGAAATAGTGGAGGACCACTTTTAAATGTCAACGGAGAAGTAATTGGAGTATGTTCAATGAAACTTATAGATGATGAAATAGAGGGAATGGGATTTGCAATTCCAATAGAATATGCTATGAGCCATATAGATTCATTAGAAAAAGGCAAGAAAATAGAATGGCCAGTACTAGGAATTAGTATGACTAATGTAACTGATGCTGCCAATCTTTACAGAAATGGAATTTCAATAAGTAAAGATATAAAAGAAGGTGTAGTAGTTGTACAAATATCAGAAAATACAGGAGCAGCAAAATCAGATTTAAAATCAGGAGATGTAATTACTAAGATAGATGGTAATGAAATAAAAGATTCTGCTTACCTAAGATATGAACTATATCAACATCAAGCAGGAGATACTATAGAAATCACATATATTCGTGATGGTAAAGAAAAAACAACTAAAGTAACATTAAGTAAAAGTTCTAATTAATATATTAGAGCTTTTATCTTTATTAACTTGCATAAATAAATAATATAGGGTATCCTTATAATAAGGAGGAGTGAGTATGTACGACGTAAACAGTTATACAACAACAAGTGTAAGTGCAGGAATGTTTGGATCAACATATATGATTACTGTGCTAGCTATTGCCGTAATATCAATAGTAGCAATGTGGAAAATATTTACAAAAGCAAACAAACCTGGTTGGGCTGCTATAGTTCCATTCTATAACTTATACACTGAGTTTGAAATTGCTGGAATGAATGGTTGGATGTTTTTACTATTATTAATACCAATAGTAAATATAATAGTTGCCATCATGCTATATGTAAATTTAGCTAAAGCTTTTGGAAAATCAACAGGATTTGCTATTGGTCTTATTTTTCTAAATTTCATATTTATGCTTATTTTAGCATTCTCATCAGCAGAGTATGTTGGAAACCAAAAATAGGAGTAAAACTCCTTTTTTTAATGCTTTATTAAAAAGATTATGCTATAATATAAAAATTGAAATGGGGTATTATTATGCTAAAAATATATAAAACAAACCAAGTAGAAAAGAAAATAAAAAAAGTAAAGAAAATGACAACAGATTGTTGGATAGATTTAATAGAACCAACAACAGATGAAATTGACAAAGTAGTCGCAAGAACTAAAATAGATAAAGATCTTATAATGAAACTTTTAGATACTGATGAATTACCACGTGTAGAAAAAGAAGGGAATGCAACATTAATAGTAATTGATATTCCTTATGTGATAAGTGATGCTAATTATAAACATACAACATATCCACTAGGAATAATCATAACTGAGAATAATTATGTAATAACATTATCTGTTAAAAAAACACAATTATTAAATGATTTTAAGAAAAATAAAATAAAAGAATTTAGAACAGCAAAGAAAACAAAATTTTTAATTCAAGTATTATTAAAAGCATCATCTAGTTATTTAAAGGCTCTAAAAGAAATAAATGAAGATATTATAGAAAAAGAAAAAGTATTAAAAAAATCAACAGGTAATAAAGATTTAATAGATTTATTAGAAATAGAAAAAACACTTGTATATTTCATAACATCATTAAAAGCTAATGATATGGTTTTAGAAAAATTATCTAAAGGTATTGTATTACCTTTATATGAAGATGATATTAATTTGTTAGAAGATGCAATAATAGAAAATAAACAGGCTATTGAAATGAGTGGTATATATAAAGATATCTTATCTTCTATAAAAGATACATATGCTACCATAATTTCCAATAATTTAAATATTGCAATGAAGTTTTTAGCAAGTATGACCATAGTATTATCAATACCAACAATTATTTCATCCCTACTTGGTATGAATGTTCCATTAGGTATAATAGCTAATAATAATTTATCACTCCTAATAATAATAGTAGTATCAGTAATAACATCTATCATAATTGCTATTATTTTAAAGAAAAAGGATATGCTATAAAATAGTATTAACAAAACTTATAATAATGAATAAATTATTATAGGTGATTAAAATGTATGAGCGTGCAACTAAAAAAGTAGTAGTGGATGCTGGTCATGGAGGATCAGATCCAGGAGCACTTGGAAATGGTTTAAAAGAAAAAGACTTAACTCTACAGGCTGCAAGATATATGTATAATAGACTACAAGAATTAGGTATACCAGCAGTTATTACTAGAGATGAAGATGTAACCCTAGAAAGAAAAGATAGAATAAATAAAATATTAACAGCCTTCGGAAATAGCCCAGATGTAATAGTAGTATCTAATCACATAAATGCAGGAGGCTCCGATATAAGTAATTATGAAGGGTTAATTTTTAAAAAATATATGATATAATAATCACTAAATGAGGTGATATTATGAGTAATGATAAAATTATCATTGATAAAACAATAAATGTTGATGAGGCATTGAGGGATATAGAAAATTTTATGAGAAATAATATTGTATATATATTAAGAAATAAGTATGGCGAAAAATGGGAGGAACATTTAGGTGTTACAAGTGAAAGAATAGATGAATGGAAAAAGAGAATGGAAGAGGAACAAAAAAGATTGAGGGGTAATGTAATAGAAAATAGACTATTGTATTATTCTGATTTTTATGATTTAAAAACTATAATATTAAAAAATTGGGATTTATTTAAAAATTGCTTTTCAAATCAAACTATAATTAAAAATCAATTATCACAATTGGAAGGTTTTAGAAATCCTAATGCACATAACCGGGACTTATTTGAATATCAAAAACATTTGTTAATTGGATATATTGGAGAGATAAAAAACGGAATAATGAAATATAGAGGCAATCTAGATAATAAAAGTACTTTTTTTCCTGAATGTGAGTCATTAAATATAAATGGAATAATATATAATGAAAATTGGGCTCATTTAGATGAATTGTTTAGACCTGGAGATCAACTAACAGTAACAATATATGTAACATCACCAAATACACAAAAAGTATACTATTGTATTCAAAATAATGATATAAAAAAATTCAAATGGTCTGAAAGTAACACTTTTCAAATACAAATTGATAATCATCACTTAGGAAATAATACTTTACATGTTTTTTATAAGTCAAATTCAAGTTATCACTTGCAAAGTAATTGGGATGGAGTTGCAACGATTTCCTACACTGTTGTTGACTACGAGTAATTATGTCTTCCTTTTCTTCCATATGGATTATGAACTCTATTATCTTCATATTTAAAAGTATGAGTATCTAGAATGTCATATCTAAATTTAATAATTATATTTCTATCTTTATCTGCTTCTATTCTTTCTATTAAAGCAAATAATAAATCTTTATTAGGGTTGTTTAAGTTTAACAATCTTTTTATTTTGTTTATATAATTTGGTAATTTATCAGTACTATGCTTTCTTCTTTCTATTTCTATATTAATATCTTCTAATTGTATATTTAAATCCTTTAATTTAGCTTCATATGGTTTAGATAGTAATTTATATTGATCAGGTGTAATGTTACCTTCTAATCGGTCTTTATAGATGATTTGAATGGTTTCTAGTAATTTATTTTGTTCTTTTATAATATCTTCTTTTCTTTTTTTATAATCATCAGAATTATTTTTAGTTCTTTTAATAACTTCTTCATTTAATTCTTTTATATCTAAATCTTGAAATAATTCTGATAACATTTTTTTAATTTCTTTTAAAATTAATTCTTCAAAATAATCATATGCAAAGAAGTGAGATGTACATAATTTTCTAACAGGGTCTCTAGCGTATTTATTACAGTTAATACACCAGTAGTCTTGTTTCTTTCTATAAAGTACTCCTAATCTATTACCACATTCATGACAAAATAATAATCCTTCTAATAATCTTTCAGGTCTTTTTCTTTTAGAATAAGATCTATTTTTATTTTTAGTTTTTTTATTTATTAACATAAATGTATTTTTATCTACTAGTGGTTCATGAGTATCTTCTACTATGATCCATAAGCTTTCATCTAATGTGACTTTCTTTTTTGATTTATAACTTATATTGGTTTGAGTGTGTTGTACCATGTCTCCAGTATACATTCTATTTTGTAATATATTATGAACAGCATGTATTGTCCATTTATTCTTTTCTATAACTCTACTAGATGTAGGTAAGTTTTTATATGCTGCTGGAGTAGGTGCTCCTATATTAGTTAGTCTAGTTGCTATTTCACTAATACCTATGTTATTTGATCTCCATTCAAATATAAGTTTTACGTATTTAGAAACTTCAGGATCAGGTATTAAATGTCCTTTATCATTTGGATCTCTCATATATCCATAACATGGTTTACTACCTATGAATTTGCCATCTTTTCTTTTTGAATCTAATACATTTCTAATCTTTAAAGAGTTTTGTTTACTATAATAATCATTACATGCAATTATGAAAGTAGAGGAGTCATTACTAGCTTGATTTTTCATACTATCATAATTTTCAACAATAGATATAAATCTTACTTTATTCTCAGGAAAATATGTTTCTATATAATAACCAGTCATTACATGATCTCTACCTAATCTTGATAAGTCTTTAACAATTACTAAATTAATTTTTTTGTCTTTGATATCTTTTATCATTTTAGTAAAACCAGGTCTATCAAAATTAGTACCAGAATATCCATCATCAACATATTCTCCTACTAGATTAAATCCATTGTTTTTACAATAGGTACGGAGTATATCTTTTTGATTTGTTACACTTTCACTATCTGATTCATATTTCTTATCTTTATCTTCTTGTGAAAGTCTGATATAAATACCAGCATTATTATCTAAGTTTGATAAGTAACTATAATTCATATTTTACCTCCTTTTCTTGTTACTTATCTCCCATAAGACAGTAACAGTATATTAGATTCAAAAAAGAACCGCAAATGTGCGATTTAGTTTTTCGTAGTTATTTGTTTTATTAAGTAATTAATAATAATTTCTTTAAATAATTCTTTTTTATCTTTATTCATATTTAAATTTATGATTTGTACTGGTGTGTTATTCATTTGTAGCACCTACAATCTCATCTATTAATCTTTGTAATTCTTCTTGTTCTTCTTTAGTAGCTTCTACTTTTTCTATTTTCTTTCCATTCCAATAACCGTCTTTATATAAAGGTGGCTCTTTACTTATTTCAATTCCATTTATTTCCAGTACATGTATATAATTTTGTCTATGACCTTTTTTATCCACATATCCCTTAGGAATACCTCGTATATAAACATCTTTTCCAATACTTAAATTTATCTTATTAGAATATTCTATATACATTCTTGCACTAAAAAAGGATAAGTTTAACTTATCCCTTCCATTACTATCTTTATATGGTTCTTTCTGACATATATCAAACCATATATAATCTTTATCAACCTTATCTCTAATACTAGAAATAGTACCGTGATATTTAATATAATCTACCATATCTTTCATATAAACCGCCTACCTTTACCTAAGGCCTTTCTATTATCTATTCAACTTTTATATTTAATTTATTTATTCTGTTAGAATAATAATTCAAACCAGGTTGATAAAATATTCTAATTACCTAGAATATTATTACTAACATATATCTTTCTTTTAAAACTTTTAGGATTATTAATCGTTATATAATTATGATCTAATAAACACTTAATTAATTTACTTATTGTTCTAGTAGAACAATTTAACTTATCAGCATAGTACTTATTAGATCCATATGCATAACCTAACTTTTTAGAATTACTTTGCAATATTCCTAATAGTACCATAGCATTCTTAGGAATATTTACTTCTAATAAAGAAGTTGGTATTTTTATAAAGCTTTCATTCATAGATATCCTCCTTTCTTTTATACAACAAAAAAAGAGAGCAAGCTCTCTTTCTATAGTTTTTCCACTATTATAATCATTTTATCACTTGACAATTAACTATTCAATAACAAATTTAGTATCACTTTCAGTATCATTTTTAGTATCAAAAACAGTATTGATTTTAGTATTAAAATCAGAATTTAGTATTATTAAAAATATCTTTTTAACAATATTACTTCTATTATATTAATTTTATCATTTGAAATGTATAATTACAATTTCGTTTTTTGCTCTCAAAATGTTTCGCGTTTTGTTTCGGTATTTGTTTCACTAGGGGATTGGGGATTTTCCCTATAATATGTGGAAAATGTTCTGTGGGAGGAACTTTCCAATGCTTGCTAAGAAAAAGTAGTGCGCCAACTTGGCACAGTATGATAGTTAATTTCGACAAAATATGATATAATTTTTTTGAGAGATAATGGCGAATTTGGAGGTAGCTATGAATAACAATAAACCAGAAATAAGAGATAAAAATTTTATATCGACATGTAATTCAATAACGAGTGGAAAAATCTATGAAAAACCAATGACATGTCCTAATTGTGGATATGGCACAGATTCTGTAGTTATAAATCATTGGACAAGTAATACATCAGATGGAATGCTATTAGTTGTAATTCATAAATGTACATCGTGCGATTATATATTTCACGCTAATTATCTTTGGAATAAAGAAGAAAATAAATATAAGTTTATTTCAATATATCCTTCGTTTAAAGATAGAAAATTTGATGAATATATTGAAGAGGTATCACCAAGATTTATAAAATTATACCATGAAGCCAGTAAGGCAGAATTTGATGGCAATTTAGATTTAGCTGGGTGTGGTTATAGAAATGCAATGGAAATACTAATTAAAGATTATGCAATAAATTGTTTGGGAGAAGAAAAAAAGAAAGTTGTAAAAAAACATTTGGATGAAGCAATACAAGAGTACTTACCGAATTATAAATATAAAAATGTTGCAGATGTTGTAAGAATTTTAGGAAATGATACTACTCATTATGAAAAAAAGTATGAAGAAATCAATTTTTCAGTATTAAAACAGTATTTAGATATTTTTATTGAAGTTATTGATGTGGAAATAAAAATGAAAAATCCACCAGTCAAAAGGAAAACATCTACTAAAAAGGAGGAACCTGTAAATGAATAATAAAAAGGAAAGAGAAAGAGAAGAACTTCATAAAACAATTTGGAAAATAGCTAATGAATTAAGAGGTTCAGTAGATGGATGGGATTTTAAACAATACGTATTAGGATTATTGTTTTATAGATTTATATCTGAAAATATAGAAAACTATGTTAATGAGAACCAAAGAAAAGCAGGTATTACAGATTTTAAATATAGAAACATTTCTGATGATGAAGCGTTACTTGGAAAAACACAAATACTTGAAGAAAAAGGATTATTTATCTTACCTAGCGAATTATTTTGTAACGTTAGAAAAATTGCTGATAAAAATGAAAATTTAAATGTAGTAATTTCTAATATATTTAATAATATTGAATCATCAGCAAGAGGAACTGCATCAGAGAATGACGTAAAAGGGTTATTTGATGATTTTACAATAGATAATAAATTAGGTAATACTGTTGATGAAAGAAACGAAAAACTTGTTAAATTATTAAATGCAATAGGAGAGTTGAATTTTGGAGATTATGAAGAAAATAAGATAGATCTATTTGGAGATGCATATGAATTTTTAATGACAATGTATGCATCATCAGCAGGTAAATCAGGCGGGGAATTCTTTACTCCACAAGAAGTTGGAGAATTACTCGCTAAAATAGTAATAATGGATAAAACATCTGTTAATAAAGTATATGATCCTGCATGTGGTTCAGGTGGATTATTACTTAAATTTGCTAAGATACTTGGGAAAGAAAATGTAAGAGAAGGATTTTTCGGTCAAGAGAAAAACTTAACTACATATAATTTAGCCAGAATAAATATGTTTTTACATAATATAAATTATAATAATTTTAGTATAGCTAGGGAAGATACATTATTACATCCTTATCATTGGGATGATGAACCTTTTGATGCTATAGTTTCAAATCCTCCTTATTCAACTAAGTGGGTTGGAAATGATAATCCACTTCTAATTAATGATGAAAGATTTGCGCCAGCTGGAGTATTGGCTCCAAAAAATGCTTCTGACCTTGCTTTTGTTATGCATATGCTATCGTGGTTAAGTCCTGCAGGAACAGCTGCTATTGTAGAGTACACGGGAGTATTACATAGACCAGGAGCAGAGAAGAAAATTAGAAAATACTTAATTGAAAATAATTTTATTGATGCCATTATAAAAATGCCAAATGATTTATTTTACGGCACAACCACTGAAACATGTATAATTGTTTTAAAAAAATCAAAGAAAGATAGCGATATTTTATTTATAGATGCGTCAAATGAATTTGTACATCCTGGTAATAAAAATCAATTATCAGATAAGAATATTGAAAACATATTGAGCACCTACAAAAAAAGGAAAAACATTGATAAGAAGTCAATTGTGGTATCATGCGATGACATAGTAAATTACAATTTATCAGTAAATAAGTATTTGCAAGTAAAAAAAGAAGAGAAAAAATTGGATATAAATAAACACACAGCAACTTTAGAAGAAATTGTAAAAAGGGAAAATAGTATTAGAATTGAATTAAATAATAAACTTAAACAAATTGATAAATTGATAAATGATTTAAAGAATAATACAGAAGTTGAGTATATACCCCTTGATGATGTTTTAGATTATATACAACCAGGTCCATATATAGTAAAAAGTACAGAATATAATGATAATTATAAATATCCCGTTTTAACTGCTGGATTAACTTTTGTTCTTGGTTATACTAATGAAGAAGATGGACATTACATGGCATCGGAAGGAAATCCTGTAATAATATTTGATGATTTTACTACTTCTAGTCACTGGGTTGATTTTGAATTTAAAGTCAAATCATCAGCAATGAAAATGCTTGTCCCCAAAAATAATGATAATAATTTTAAATATATTTATTATTGTATGAAAAACATAAAATATGTTCCTCAAGAACATTCAAGACAGTGGATTCAAACTTACTCTAAGTTTGAGATACCAATTCCGCCTAAAAAATTACAAGATGAAATTGTTGAAATTTTAAACAAATTTACTAAGCTAGAGGCAGAGCTAGAGGCAGAGCTAGAGGCAGAGCTAGAAGCTAGAAAGAGTCAATACGAATTTTGGCGTGATAAAATATTAAAATATGGTGATGATGATGAGTAGTATAGGTTTAATAAGTGAAAATGATAATTCTACTGTATTAGCTGAGTATAAAGAATTAAATAAAATAGAAACATCTTATCAAAGTGAAGATGCTCTTGAAAAAGAATTTATTAAAACTTTAGTTGAACAGGGTTATGAAAGACTAAATATTAACTCTGAAGATGAATTAATTCTTAACTTAAGAAGACAACTAGAAAAACTTAATAATTATCATTTTACTGATGGAGAATGGGATTCTTTCTTTACATCAGTTATTGCTAATAAAAATGACTATATAATTGAAAAAACGAGATTAATCCAAGAAGATTATAAACAAGAAATAACCCTTGATTCAGGAGAAAAGAAAAATATCTATTTAATAGATAAAAATAATATTCATAACAATAGTCTTCATGTATTGAATCAATATGTTAATAATGATGGTAATTTTGATAATAGATATGATGTAACAATTTTAGTAAATGGTCTACCTTTAGTTCATGTAGAACTAAAAAAAAGAGGAGTGGATTTAAGAGAAGCTTTTAATCAAATAGAAAGATATCAAAGAGATTCTTTCTGGGCAGGATCTGGTTTATATAACTTTGTTCAAATATTTGTTATATCAAATGGAACATTAACTAAGTATTATTCAAATACTACAAGAGAGTTTCATATAAATAATCAAAAGAAAAAGAAGTCAAACTCATTTGAATTTACTTCATATTGGGCAGATCAAAAGAATAACGATATTACTGATTTAATAGATTTTGCTAAAACTTTCTTTACTAAACATACTTTATTAAATATATTAACTAAATATTGTGTATTTACTTCAGAAGAAGATTTATTAGTAATGCGTCCTTATCAAATAGTTGCTACTGAAAAAATTTTAAATAGAATTACAATTGCATATAATAATAAGTTTTATGGAACTTTAAAATCAGGTGGTTATATTTGGCATACAACAGGTTCTGGAAAAACACTTACATCATTTAAAACTTCACAACTTGCTAGTAAATTAGACTTTATTGATAAAGTATTATTTGTTGTAGATAGAAAAGACTTAGATTATCAAACAATGAAAGAATACGATAGGTTTAAAGAGGGAGCAGCTAATTCTAATACTTCAACGAAAATATTAGAAGGACAATTAAATGATCCAAGTACTAAGATAATAATTACTACAATACAAAAACTATCTCAATTTATTAAAAAGAATGAGAATAGTGAAGTATTTAATAAACATGTAGTATTTATATTTGATGAATGTCATAGATCTCAATTTGGTGATATGCATAAAACTATTATTAAGAAATTTAATAAATATTATTTGTTTGGATTTACAGGTACTCCAATATTCCCAGAAAATGCTAGAACAATAAAAGGTATATCTGAAACAACAGAGCAAATCTTTGGAGAAAGATTACATACTTACACAATAGTAAATGCTATTGCTGATAAGAACGTCTTACCATTTAGATATGAATATG
>CAJMSU010000001.1 GCA_905216155.1 uncultured bacterium | reverse complement strand
AGTTAAGCCACTTAACGCCGACGATAGTGTATGCGAAAATAGGAAGTTGCCAAGAATTTTTTTTGTTTGTTAATGATTAGACATCATTTACAATAAATATTTTCAATAAGAGTTGTATAACTCCTTTTTTTTGGTATAATAAAAACTGGGTGAAGAAAATATGGATTATAAAATTACAACTTATTCAGAGGAAGAAACAATTGAACTTGCTCAAAATATTGAATCAGAAAAGTTTCCCAATATGGTTATATGCTTAAAAGGAGACCTAGGTACAGGAAAAACACTGTTTACTAAAGGATTTGCACAGGCTATGGAAATAGATGAAGAAATAACATCTCCAACTTTTAATATTATAAAAGAATACACAACAGGTGATATGCCATTATATCATATGGATGTATATAGACTAGATGGCAAAGTTGAAGATTTAGGTATAGAAGAATATTACACTAGAAAAGGTATTACTATAATTGAATGGGCTGATATGATACCAGATTATCTTCCTAAAAATAGATTAGATATAAAAATAAAAAGTTCTGGAGAAGATGAAAATAAAAGAATTATAGTAATTACACCACATGGCAAAAAATATGAGGAATTATGTGAGGCTGTATTATGATTTTATATATAGATACGTCTTCAAATTTTTTATACACAGGTATTGTGGAAAAAGATAAAATTATCTGTGAAATAAAAAAAGAATATGGTCATACATTATCTGAATATGCTCTTCCTGAAATTGTTTCAATGTTTGAAAAAAATAATATTGAACCAAATCAAATAACAAAAATTGTAGTAGTAGATGGACCCGGATCATTTACTGGTATAAGAATAGGTATAACAATAGCAAAAGTATATGCTTGGAGTTTAAATATTCCAATAACTACAATAACCTCACTAGAGGCAATGATGTTATCAAATCAAGATAATAAAATTAAGGTTCCAATAATAGATGCTAGAAGAGGATTTGTATTTGCAGCTATATACAACAGTGATAATCAAGAAATTTTATCACCACAGCATATTAAATTAACAGACTTAATGAAAAAATTGGAAAATAAGGATTACATTTTTATCACAAATGATGAAATAGAAGAGATAGATAATAAAGTGACATATAGTCCAGACATTAAAAAAATAACAAATTATGTAAAATATAAAGCAAATATTAATCCACACCTTGTAAATCCAAACTATTTAAAATTAACTGAAGCAGAAGAAAGTAAATTATAATGATAAGAGAATATAATAATACATCTTTTAATGATATAACATGGCTCATAATAAATAAAGATGAAGTAGCAAAGGAAATAAAAATAAATCCTTTTGCTAAATATTTACTTTATATAGAAAGCAATGAAATAATAGGATATTTATACTACAGTGATATCTATGATAGAGTGGAAATAAATCAAATCGAAGTAGAAGAAATCCACAGAAACTGTGGAATAGGTACAAAATTATTAAAAAAACTAATAGATTCTGTGCAAAAAGATATCACGCTAGAAGTAAAAATAGATAATATTCCTGCAATTAAATTATACAAAAAATTTAATTTTGAAGAAAAGGCAATAAGAAAAGGTTATTATAAAGGAAAAGATGGAATATTAATGGAAAGAATAAACAAATAAGGCTCTTCAAAAAAAGAGTCTTTTGTGTTAAAATAATATGGAAATGAAGTGGTGATAGATTATGAAAGATATATATATATTAGGAATAGAATCAAGTTGTGATGAAACAAGTGCATCAATTGTAAAAAATGGTAGAGAAGAAATTGCAACAGTTATATCTTCACAAATAGATATACATAAAGATTATGGAGGAGTTGTACCAGAAATTGCCAGTAGACAACATGTAAAAAATATAACACTAGTATTAGAAGAATGTATGAAAAAAGCCAATATGACAATAGATGATGTAGATGCAATAGCAATAACATATGGACCAGGTTTAATAGGCTCACTACTTATTGGTTTAGAAGCTGCAAAAACGCTATCATTTATATATAAAAAACCATTAATACCTGTACATCATATTGCAGGTCACATCTATGCAAACAGTCTAGTAAAAGAATTAAAATTTCCACTACTTGCCTTAGTAGTAAGTGGAGGGCATACAGAGTTAATTGAAATGAAAGATCACTATAGTTTTGAAAAACTAGGTGGAACACTTGATGATGCTATCGGCGAATGCTATGACAAGGTAGCAAGAGTAATTGGTCTTGAATATCCAGGAGGTCCGAAGATAGATAAACTAGCAAAAATTGGTAAACATACATACAAATTACCAATACCACTAAAAGATGATAGTTATAATTTCTCTTTCAGTGGATTAAAAAGTGCTGTCATAAATCTTGCACATAATGAAAAACAAAAGGGAAATGACATTAATAAAGAAGATTTAGCAGCATCATTTCAAGATGTAGCAACTGACGCTATAGTAATAAAAACAAAGAAGGCATTAATAGACAAAAACATAAATAATCTAATAGTAGCTGGTGGTGTAGCAGCAAACCAAGGTTTGAAAGAAAAATTAAAAAAATTAGAAAAAGAATTAAATATAAATGTTTCAATCCCACCAATGATATATTGTACTGACAATGCTACTATGATAGCAGCAGCAGGATATTATGCATATAAGTTAGGAAGAAGAGCAGACTATTACCTAAATAGTACATCAAGCGCAAAGTTAACTTAAGACTTTACGCTTTTTTATTTCAAATTTATATAAAATAAAGTTAAATTATGCTATAATTAAGAAAATAGGGAGGCTAGCATATGAGTAACAGAATTATTTTAAATGAAACTTCATATTTCGGATCAGGATCAAGAAAAGAACTATTACAAGAGATAAAAAAAAGAAATTACAATAAATTGCTACTAGTGACAGATAAAAAGTTAATAGAAACAGGAGTAGTAGAATTAGTAACAAGTGAATTAGATAAAGAAAAAGTAAATTATGTAATTTATGATAATGTAATACCAAATCCAACTGTAAATACAGTAAAAGATGGTTTATTAATAGCACAAATAAATAATATAGATGCAATTATATCTGTAGGTGGTGGTAGTTCAATAGATACAGCAAAGGCAATTGGGATTATTATGACAAATCCAGAATTTAATGATGTAATAAGTTTAGATGGATTAGCAGAAACAAAAAATAAAGCATTGCCAATTATTGCTTTACCAACAACAGCAGGAACAGCAGCTGAAGTAACAATAAATTATGTTATTACAGATGAATCAAGAACAAAAAAAATGGTATGTGTAGACGTGCATGATATTCCAGTAATAGCAATAATAGATCCAGATTTAATGCAACATATGCCACAAACATTAGCAGCATCAACAGGAATGGATGCTTTAACACATGCAATGGAAGGATATATAACTAAAAATTCATGGTTAATGACGGACATGTTTCATATCAATGCTATATCATTAATTTATAAGAATTTGGTAAAATCCGTTAATAACAAAGAAAAAGAGGCGATAGAAAAAATTGCCTATGCACAATATATTGCTGGCATGGGATTTTCCAATGCAGGTTTAGGAATAACACATTCTATGGCCCATTCACTAGGTGCTTATTTTGATACTCCACATGGGATAGCTAATGCAATACTTTTACCACATGTTATGAAATTTAATGGAAAAGTTTGCCCGGGATTATTTAAGAATATGGGTAACGCTATGGGACTTGATATGTCAAAAGTAACAGATTATGAAGCAGTAGATAAAATTGTAGATGCAATAAAAAAATTATTAATTGAATTAAACCTTCCAAAAACTTTAGAAGAAGTTGGAATACCAGAAGAAATGTTACCAACATTAGCAGATCAGGCATTAAAAGATATTTGCACACCAGGAAATCCAAGATCAGTAACAAAAGAAGATATTTTAAATATATATAAAGAGTCATATAAATAAAAGAGGTGTAATATGTTAAAAGCAAAAGTTGGATACAGTACAAACATAAATAGTTATTTATCAGGAGAAGAAGCAGCAAAAAAATCGACAAATAAACTATCTCACATAAAATTAAATTTGTTATATACTTCCGTTTTAAGTAATATAAATGAGGTTGTTAAAGGTGTAAGAAATATAACGAAAGCTCCATTAATAGGATGTACTAGTAATGGAATGATAATGGTAGAAGAAAAAATTGTTACTTCCCCAGATGGATATGCTGGAATAATGAGCATGTCAGATAAAAAAATGACAGTTGGAGTGGCTTGTCATGAAGCTGGTAAAGATGCAAGAGACATAGGAAGAAAAGTAGCAATAAAAGCTATAGAAGATGCTAGAACAACTAGAGCACCAGCCTATTTTTATATGATTGCATCCCCAAAAGAAGAAGAGGACTACTTAATGGGAATTCAAGATATAATTGGTAGAGTACCAATGTTTGGAGGAAGTGCAGCAGACGATACAGTAGAAGGTAATTGGAAAATAATTTGCAACGATAAAGTGTTCAGTGATGGAGTAGCAGTAGCTTTCTTCTATACAGATAATGAAATTGCAACAGCATATACCGGTGATTATAGAGAAACCGAAAATATTGGACTAATTACAAAAGTAAAAGATAAAAGAACTATAGTAACAATAGATGGTATTTCATCATTAAAAAGATATGCCAATTGGATAGGTAGTCATCCAACAAGATTAAAGGGAAAAAATCTTCTAACAGCATCAGTACAAAAGCCACTTGGAATAAAGGATCCTTTGGGCAACCTAATAGTAGTAAGACATCCAATGTTTGGTAATGATCAAGGAACAAAAACCATAAATGATGACACAATTACTTTAGGAAATAATGTAGTAGAAGGGACAGCTATTATTCAACTAGAAGCAACAACAGATGAATTAATTAACTCAACAGTAAAAACAATGAAAGATGTCAAAAATAAGCTATATACAACGCCAGCAGCCTATGTATTAATTCACTGTGGTGCAAGAAAGATTGGCATAGGAGATAGAATAGAAGAAGTACATAAACAATTAGTAAAAGAAGCTAAAGGAGTGCCATTTATCACAGTATTTACATTTGGTGAATATGGATATGAAACACATTCAGCTAATACCTGTGGTGGATTAATGTTATCATTTACAGCCTTCGGAAAAGACTAAAAATAAAAAGGTCTATAAGAATAAAACTTATAGATCTTTTTTAACCTCTTTTACTTAAAACAAAATGTTCTAATCTATCAATCAAGAAATACATTAAATAAGAAATTATACCAAGTACAAAAACACTAGTAATAACCAAATCTATATTAAATACCTGAGAACCATACATAATTAAATATCCCAAACCATTCTTAGATACTAAAAGTTCTCCCATAATAACCCCAATTAAATTCATAGAAATATTAATTTTAAGAGCATTAATTATATTTACATAATTACTAGGTAAAATAACCTTAGTAAATATTTGTATCTTAGTAGCCTTAAATGATTTCAAAAGAGTAATATAGCTTTTATCAGTAGCATTAAATCCATTATAAATATTGATTATAGTAATAAAAGTACTAATAAGAAGCGACATAAATATAATAGAATTTATACTAGCACCTACCCATATAATAATTAAAGGTCCAAGTGCAACTTTAGGAAGCGAGTTCAATATAGTAAGATAAGGATCAACTATTTTAGAAATAATAGGCTTACTCCATAAAATAGTTGCCAGTAAAAGCCCTATAACAGTAGCAATACCAAAACTAATAAAGACCTCATATAAAGTAATACTAATATGTTTAAATAGACTTCCATCATTAATAAGAGAACGAATAGTTGATAAAACCCTACTAGGAGATGAAGATAAAAATGTATTAATCAAATTAAATCTAGAAAGGACCTCCCATGTTACAATAAATAGTACAATTATTAAAAATCTAAATATTGTAATAATTCGCTTTTCACGTTTTAATTTTTTTAAATATTTAGTATGTTCTAAACTATAAATGGACATCCAAATCCCTCCAAATCTTATCATAATAGAAATTAAACTTCTTATCCTTTCTGTTATTAATTGGAGTTGATTTTTTATCTAATTCTATATTATAAATACTCTTAACTACACCAGGCCTTTTTGAAATAACAATTACTCTATCTGACATACTTATAGCCTCAGCTATATCATGCGTAACCATAATAGCCGTTTTTTCCTCACTTTTAATAATATTATAAATATCATCACTTATAGCAAGACGAGATTGATAATCAAGTGCAGACATAGCCTCGTCTAAAAGTAATATATCTGGTTTTAATGCAAGCGTCCTAATAAGTGCAACACGTTGTCTCATGCCACCAGATAAACTGGAAGGATATTTATATATAAAATCCGAAAGTCCATAAGTATTTAAAAGGTTAATTACATAATTTTTGTTTTCTTCTGTTAATTTTCCAGTAACTTCTAAACCTATAAGACAATTATCTAATATAGTTCTCCAAAAAAACAAAGAATCATCCTGTAACATATAACCAATCGTAACATCTTTAGAAAATTTAACATCCCCAAAAGATTTATCCTCTAAACCAGATAGTATAGAAAGTATTGTTGACTTTCCACAACCTGATGGACCTACAATTGATAAAAATTCCTTGTCATAAACATCAAAAGTAATATCTTCTAGAGCATTTATTTCTGTATTTTTATCATGATAACATTTTTTTAAATTTTTAATTCTTAAAATCTTATTTTTCATTATAAATCAACTTACTATAAGAAACCTTTTTATCAATAGCACCATTGTCAATCATGATATCTTGTAAGTGATTGAAAGATTTTTTACTAAAGTTAGTTGTTTTAGGCCAAGCTTCAATTTTTCTATATCTTTTAACAGCTTCTGTTAAATCCTTTAATGAAGTATCAGGAAATTGATTTAAAATAATCTTGGCAACTTCTTCATCAGTATGACTATAAACATAATCTAATCCTTTTTGAATAGCTTTAGAAAAATTAGTTATAATTTCACCGTTTTTCTTTATGTAACTATCCCTAGCAGAGTATGAAGTATAAGGAACTACACCACCTAATTCACCAACACTAGCAACAACATAACCATAGCCTTGTTTTTCAATATTTAAAGCATTAGGTTCAAATAAAGTGACAAAATCTCCTTGTCCTCCAATAAATGCACCACCCATAGCAGCAAATTCAACACTAGTATCTATTCTTACATCAGTTTTAGGATCAATTCCATTTTGCTTAAGCGCATATTCAAGTGTCATTTCAGGCATACCATTAGCACGACCACCTATAATATCTTTTCCTTTTAAGTCCTCTAATTTAAAGTTTTTATATTTTTCTCTTGAAACCAAGAATGTACCATCTTTTTGAGTAAGTTGAGCAAATGTTTTTAAATAATCTTTTTCTCCACCATTATAAACATAAATTGTAGCTTCACTTCCACAAAAACCAATATCACTGTCTCCAGATAATACAGCAGCAGTTACCTTATCAGCACCAGGTGTTAAAATTAATTCTATATCTATTCCTAAATCTTTAAAATACCCCTTTTCAATAGCAACATATTGAGGTGCATAGAAAATAGTATGAGCAACCTCAGCTACTGTAACTTTTTTGATTTTTGAATTAGTTTTTTCATCTTTATTAAAATCAAATAAAACTAAAGATACTAATAAAAATAATAATATTCCACATAATATGTAGACAAAAATTTTCTTTTTCATAATTCTCCTTTCTAACTAAAGTATTATATGTTCCAAAATAAAATTTGCTATATAAAAATCCTTAATTAACTATCTCTGTTTACTTTATATTGTGCTATACTAATAAACGAGGTGTTTATATGAAATTACTTTTTATCTCAGATATTCATGGCTTTAAAACAAATCTAAATGTAATCACTAAAATAATAAAAAATAAAAATATAGATAAAATAGTTATTTTAGGAGATATTTTATCATCAGGATATAAAAATGAAAATTATGATATAAATGAAGTAATTAAATTCATAGAATTAAATAAAGAAAAAATTATTGCAGTTAGAGGAAACTGTGATACAGATCAAGACATCAATTATTTGAAAGTAAATATAAATAAAGAAATAGATGTAATTGATGTAGATGATATTAAAATATATATAACACATGGACACATTTATAATGAAGCAAACTGGAATAAAAATAATTCTATATTAGTACAAGGACACACTCATAAACCATTTATAAGAATACATAAAAGTAATATTTTCCTAAATCCAGGATCTATTTCTCTTCCAAGAGGAATATTTAAAGAAAGTTATATGATTTATGAAAATAAAAAGTTTACAATTTTTGATGTAGATGGTAAAGAAATAGACAGTCTAAGTTTATAAGAATAATAATTATAAAACAAAAAAGAAGAAATATCTTGCCAAAATAGTCATTTTGTGTTATAATATAGCCACATTAAGGGGGATAATAGTATGAAAAATAAGTTAGAAAAAATTTTAGCTGCATTATTAGTTGCAGTAATAACATTATGCTCATTTACAACTTCAGTAAATGCAGCAGCAAAAACATTAAAATTAGGAAATGCTGAAAATATAAAGGCCTATGTAGCTGGAACATATTTTACAACTAAAACAACAGCATCAGGAAAATATGTATATTGCTTAAATATTCATAAAGATACAGCCAAAAATATAACATCAGATTTAGTAAAGACAAAGGATTCAGGTTTTGCCTATATACTAAAAAATGGTTATCCAAATAAATCATTTACTGGTGAAAGATTAAAAGATTATTATATAACACAAACAGCAGTTTGGTGGTATTTAGATGATACAACAGGTTCATCAAATCTTACTAAATCTTTTAAAACAACAGGTTCTGATAAGTATAATTTAAGACCATATATTAAAAAATTAGTAGCAGGAGCAAAAAAAGCAAAGGCTGCAGGTTATACAAAAACAAAAATAGAAACAAGTATATCAGATAAACAAATGACACTTTCAAGTGATAAAAAATATTATGTTTCTAAAGCTGTAAAAATAAATTCTTCAAATATAGATACATATAAAGTAGAAATAAAAGATGCACCAGCTGGAACTAAAATAGTAGATACATCTGGTAATTCAAAAAAGAAATTCAAATCTAATGAAAGATTCAAGATAAAAGTACCAGCATCAAAAATAAATAAAAAAACAAATATAAAAATTTCTGTATCTGCAACAGGAACAACAGAAAAGGCATATGAATATGCACCACGAAATAATAATATGCAACATATAACAATATTAGATAATGAGTCAACAGATGTATCAGATACATTAAAACTTAATATAAATTATCAAGCACCAACACCTGAGCCAACTCAAGTATCAATTATAAAATTAGATAAAGCTAATGATCAACCATTAGCAGGTGCTAAACTAGTATTAAAAAATGCAAATGGTAATATTATTGATTCATGGACAACAGACGGAAAAAGTCATGTAATCAAAAATTTGGCAAATGGAACATATTCAGTAGAAGAAACAGAAGCACCAGAAAATTACAAATTAAATACTGAAAAAGTTACATTTACAATTACTGATCAAAATAAGAATCAAACAATAAAATTCTATAATGAAACAGAAGATAAAGTAGTAAATATCATAAAACTAGATAAACAAACAAATCAACCAGTAGCAGGTGCAACATTAGTTTTAAAAGATGCTAATGATAAAGAAATAACATCATGGACTACAACAACTCAAGGCCATATTATTAAAAATTTACCCAATGGAACTTATAAAGTTGTAGAAACTAGTGCACCAGAAGGATATAAATTAAATGAACAGGCAGAAGAGTTTACAGTAAGTGATGATAATAAAGATATAAGCGTAAAATTTTATAATGAAGCAAAAGACAGAATAGTAAATATCATGAAAATAGATGCTTCTACTAATCTTCCATTAGCAGGAGCCGTAATTGTTGTTAGAGATCAAGATAATAATGAAATAGCAAGATTTACATCAACAGAAGAAGCATATGTAATTAAAGATATTAAGGATGGTACATATACAGTAGAAGAAGAAAGTGCACCAGAAGGATATCTTAGAAATGATGAAGTAATAACATTTACAATTGATAATGATCACCTATCACAACAAATAACAATAAAAAATTATAAAGAAGTCATTGTTCCAGACACAAGTTCAAATAGTTCAATAATATATACAATCATAGGATTAACAATTATTGGATTAGGAATTGGATTCGTAAAGAAAAATGAACAAAAAGCTAAATAAAAAACAAAAAAGAATCTCTCCTAATACTACAGCTATAATAGCTACAATTACAATATTAATAGGAGGATTCTTTCTTTTTAATAATTATGTCCAAGCTAAAAAAGAAATAGCTTATGATTATATTTCAAATGTATTTTATGAAGACGATAACTTACAAAAAATAAAAGAAGTTATTGTAGAACAAGAGGATAAAAAAGAAGAAGTAAAAGAAGAGTTACCAGAAAGTTATAACGATGAATATATTGGATATTTAAATATTCCTAAGATAAATTTAACAAAAGGATTCTTAGATAAAAGATCAACAGAAAACGATGTAGAAAAAAATATTTTAGTAGTAGACGGTTCTACATACCCTGATGTTGATAAAGGTAATTTTATTTTAGCTGGACACTCTGGAACAGGTTGGAAAGCATTCTTTAATGATTTACATGAATTAAATGTTGGTGATACAGCATACGTTACATATAAAAATAAAAAATATACCTATAAAATAACTAATATATATAAACAATCAAAAACAGGTAAAATTGCAATTTATAGAAATTATGATAAGACAACATTAACATTAGTTACTTGTACTAATAATGATAGTAAAACACAAACAATATATATTTCAGAACTTCAAAGTGTAACTGACGAATAAAAAGGAATGAAAAGGGGTGAAGGTGATGTCAAAATTAACATTTCTTGATAAATTGAAAGTATTAATAGATGTAATATCATCTTCAGCTCTACTTTCAATTACAGTATTATTATTAATAGCATCATTATTTTATATATTTATAACTACTAATAAAAAAAATGCAAAGAGCAGTAGAAGAACATATATAGTAGGGTATTTAATAGTTACAGTAATTGTAATTGCAATATATGGATCATCTATATCTAAATTATTTGATTATATGATGAACAACTTATTTGTAGTAATATATTTTCCAAATCTAGCAGTATATTTTGCAGCAATTATTATAACAAACATTATTCTATTAGTAAGTATTTTTAATTTTAAAATTTCAAAAACAATAAAATATATAAATACCATTGTTTATTCAGTAATACATTATTTATTAATCTTAATTATAAATATAATAACTACTAAAAAATTAGATGTATTTACTCAAGGCTCAGTATATGAAAATAAACAAGCTTTAGCATTAATAGAGCTTTCAAGCATAATATTTGTTACATGGATTATATTTTTAACAATATATAAATTAATAAGAATTTATCAAACAAGAAATAAAGTTGAAGTCAAACCAAAACAAAAAAAATCTATTGTAAATAAAAAAAGATTACCAGACTTTGCTAGAGAAATAGAACCACCAAGAGTAGCTAGTTCAATAAGTAAAAAACATCAACAAGAAAGAAAAAATAAACAAGAAGAAGCAAAAAAAGAATTAGAATTAATCAAAAAACAAGAAGAACAAAAACAGTTAGAAGAATTTGATAAACTATTTACGTTAGAAGACTATAAAAAAATGTTAGATATCTTAAAAACAGAAAAGAATAAAAAAGAAGAGAAAAAAGAAAATATTGAAGAACCAATATTAATAGAACAAGAAGAACAAAAAAAATTAACAGAATTACAAGATTTATATAAAAGTGTAAGATAAAGTTTAGCTCCAAAACTAAACTTTATTTTTTATATGCAGGAAAATAAATTTATTTATAAAAATCATTGACGAACATTAGTTTGGCAATATATAATAAAAAATAAGCATGGCAATAATTAAAATGAATGAAATTTATTTTCCGTTTTATTCTTAATAAATTAACTTTTTCTTTTACTAAAAATAAGGTATAATTTTATTAGAAAGTAGGTATAACATGATAGAGAGTTTAAATGAAAAACAAAAAGAAGCAGTTTTATATAATGATGGCCCACTATTAATAATAGCAGGAGCTGGTGCAGGAAAAACAAAAACACTAACTACTAAAATTGCTTATCTAATAGAAAACGATATGGCAAGACCATATAACATTTTAGCAATTACCTTCACAAATAAAGCAGCAAAAGAAATGAAAGACAGAATCTATAAGTTAATAGGTGATGAAGCAAAAAAAATACAAATATCAACATTTCATAGTTTTGGTTTAAAATTATTAAGAGAAAATTATGAAACATTAGGATATGAGAAAAATTTTGTTATAATGGATAGCGATGATTCATTAACAGTAGTAAAAAAAATAATAAAAGATTTAGGCTACGACCCCAAAGTTTATAATCCAAGAGCAATTAGAAATAAAATAAGTGGTTGCAAAAATGAAATGATGACACCTGATATATATGAAAGATATGCTATTAGTGATTATGAAAAAGTGGTGCAACAAGTATTTGAAAAATATGAAACAAAATTAAAGAAAAATAATTCTGTAGATTTTGATGATTTATTACTATTACCAATAGAATTATTTAAAAAAAATCCCGATATATTAGAAAAATATCAAGATTTATACAAATATATATTAATAGATGAGTATCAAGATACCAATGAAGCACAATACATATTAACAAAAATGATAAGTGCTAAAAATAGAAAAATAACTTGTGTTGGAGATGACTCACAAAGTATTTATAGTTTTAGAGGTGCCAATTATAAAAATATTTTAAATTTTGAAAAAGACTATAAAGATGCACATACAATATTATTGGAAGAAAACTACAGATCCACATCCACAATACTAGATGCAGCAAATCAAGTAATTAAAAATAACAAACAAAGAAAAGATAAAAATTTATGGACATCACGTGGTATAGGAGAAAAAATAAAATATTATAGAGCATATAATGAAAAAGATGAGGCACAATATACAATAAGAAAGATAAAAGAATTAGTAAATAGAAATGTTCAATATAAAGATATTGCAATTTTATATAGAACAAATGCCCAATCACGTGTATTAGAAGAGGAAATGCTAAAAGAAAATTTACCATATAGAGTAATAGGAAGTTTTTATTTCTATTCCAGAAAAGAAATAAAAGATTTAATTGCATACCTAAGATTAATACATAATTCCAAAGACAATATAAGCCTACTTAGAGTAATAAACACTCCAAAAAGAGGAATTGGTCTAAAAACAATAGATAATTTAACAAAAAAGGCTGATGAAGAAGGAACTAGTATATATGATGCTATAACAACAGGAAAAGAATTAGAATTCAAAAAGATAATAGAAAAATTAAAAAATATATCAAATGAATTAACCTTAACCGAATTAATCGATAAAGTTTTAGATGCATCAGGAATGAGACAAGAATTAGAAAGTGAAAAAACATTGGAATCTGAAGTAAGACTTGAAAACCTAGAAGAATTCAAATCAATCACAAAATCCTTTGAAGAAAAAGAAGGATTAGTATCATTGGAAGACTTCTTGTTAGAAATAAGCTTAATCAGTGATGTAGAAGAATATAAAGATGATCCAAATAGAATAAGTCTTATGACAGTACATTCAGTAAAAGGTCTAGAATTCGATCATGTATTTGTAGTAGGAATGGAAGAAGGAATTTTTCCACATATGAATTCTCTTATGGAAAATAGTGAATTGGAAGAAGAAAGAAGATTATGTTATGTCGCTATAACTAGAGCTAAGGATGATCTACACTTAGTAAATGCCAGAAGAAGAACACTATATGGAAAAGAACAAATAAATCCAGTAAGTAGATTTATAGGTGAAATAAATTCTGACTTAATAGAGTCAAATGTAGATAATGAAGTAAAACAAGAAGAACAAAAAAGAAAAATTCAAACTGGAGAAATGTTTAGAGAAGAGGATGTTGATTATAATGTAGGAGATTATGTATATCACGAAACATTCGGAACAGGAAGAGTAGTAGAAGTTACAAACACATTAGTAAGCGTCGCATTTAAACATCCACATGGTATAAAGAAACTTATGAAAAATCATAAAAAATTATCAAAAGTATAAAGGAGAGTATATGAAAAAAGATATTACGCTAATAATATTAGCAGCAGGAATGGGATCAAGATTTGGAGGATTAAAACAAATAGAACCAATGGGACCTAACGGAGAATTTATAATAGATTACTCAGTTTATGATGCCATTAATGCTGGTTTTACAAAGATAGTTTTTCTAATAAAAGAAGAAAACTATGAAATATTTAAAGAAACAATAGGTAAAAGAGTAGAACCACATATAAAAGTAGAATATTGTTTCCAAAAAAATGATAACTTGCCACAAGGGTATGAAATACCAAAAGAAAGAACAAAACCACTAGGTACAGCTCATGCGATATTATGCTGTAAAGAAAAAGTAAAAGAGCCATTCATGATTATTAATGCTGATGATTTCTATGGAAGGGATGCTTATATTAAAGCAGCAGAATTTTTAAAAAATATTAAAGAAGAAAAACCATATCAATATGGTATGGTAGGATATTTAGTAAAAAATACAATAACAGAAAATGGTTCAGTAAAAAGAGGAGTATGTGAAGTAAAAGATAATAAATTACAGAAGTTAATAGAAAGTTCTGTAGAAAAGGTTAATAATAAGATAGTAGCAACTCCATTAAATGGATCAAAACCATTTGAAGTAGAAGAAGATGATACAGTATCAATGAACATGCTACTATTTACTCCAAGCATATTTGAATATATTGAAAAAAAATTCCCAGAGTTTTTAGAAAATAACAAAAATGATATGGAAAAATGTGAATTTTTAATACCAGATGTATTATTTGATAGTATAAAAGAAAATTATTCAACAGTAGATGTATTAAAAACCACTGCAACTTGGTATGGTGTAACCTATAAAGAAGATAAAGATAATGTAAAAAAAGCGATAAATGACTTAGTACAAAAAGGCGAATATAAAAATAATTTATGGAATTAAATAATAAATTAAATATAAAAAATATATAATAAAATATGATATACTATAATAGTAAGGAGGAAAATAAATGGAAGAAACACAACAATTATATCCAAAAATGTTTACATGGTTATTTATAGGTTTATTAATAACTTTTGTTAGTGGATATGCATTATATTTAAATGAGGAATTAATGGTAAATCTTTTATCAATAGGATTTTTACCAATAGCAATAATAGAACTAGTAATAGCATTTGTAATGGGAATTAGAATTCAAAAAATGAATCCAATGACAACAAAAATATTATATATAATATATTCAGTAATAACAGGAATTACTTTTTCTACTATATTTGTAGCATTTAAAGTATCATCAATAATATCAATATTTTTAATAACTGCTATTATATTTGGAGCACTTGCATTTTATGGATATATAACAAAAAAAGATTTAACAAAACTAGGAACAATTCTATTTATATCAATAATTTGTCTGCTTATTGCTATGATTTTAAATGTATTAATATTTAAGAATTCATCATTTGATTTAACACTTACAATATTTGGAGTATTAATATTTGTAGGTTATATTGCTTATGATGTTAATAAAGTAAAATATTTAGTAGCATCAGTAGGAGAAGAAAAAGCAGCAGTTTATGGTGCATTCCAACTATATCTAGATTTTATTAACTTATTTATAAGACTTCTAGAACTATTTGGAAAAAGAAATGATTAAAAAATAAAAGAGAAAAAATATGTTATTAAAATTTTTTCTCTTTTATTATTATTTAAAAATTTAATACAAAAATAATGACACTGTGCTTGTCTAATGAAAATAATCAAATAATTTAAACAAGTATAAATAAAAATAATATAATAAGTAATAATTTATAAAAAATTTATTTTTTTGTTTCATTATATTTGTTATACTAATTATAGGTGAAATTTATGCAAGATAGAATGGAAGAATTAATAAATATAATAAATGAGGCTGATTATAATTATCATACTTTAGATAATCCAACTATAACAGATCAAGAATATGATAAATATTTAAGAGAATTAATTGAAATAGAAGAAGAACATCCAGATTGGATAAAAGAATATTCCCCAACACAACATGCAGGTGGAAAAATTATTGAAGGGTTTACTAAAGTAACACACAAAATCCCAATGATGTCCCTAAGTGATGTATTTTCAGAAAGTGAAGTAATAGCATTTGATGAAAGAGTAAAAAAAGAGGTAAATAATCCAAAGTATATGTGTGAATTAAAAATAGATGGCCTATCAGTATCACTATTATATGAAAAAGGAAAATTAGTAAGAGCAGCTACCCGTGGAGATGGAGTAATTGGAGAAGATATAACTCATAATGCTAAAACAATCAAAAGTATTCCACTAAAATTAAAAGAAGAAGTAGACATTGAAGTTCGTGGAGAAATATTCATGAACAAAAAAACACTAGAAGAAATAAACAAAGAAAGAAAGAAAAACAATGAGCCACTTCTTCAAAATTGTCGTAATGCAGCAGCAGGATCTATAAGACAATTAGATTCCAAAATAGCAGCTAAGAGAAAATTGGATACATTTATTTATCATTTACCTAATCCAGAAGATTTTAATATCAAAACTCATAGTGAAGCAGTAGAATATATGAAAAACTTAGGTTTTAAAGTAAATCCAAATAATAGACTTGTAAATAATATTGAAGAAGTATTAATGTTTATAGAAGAAAAATCAAAAGAAAGAGCAAGTCTAGCATATGATATTGATGGAATAGTAATAAAGGTAAATAATATTTCAGATCAAAAGAGATTAGGATTTACTGCGAAATATCCTAAATGGGCAACAGCTTATAAGTTTCCAGCTGAAGAAGTTTTAACAAAATTAACAGATATAATCTTTACAGTAGGAAGAACAGGACAAATTACTCCTAATGCTGTACTAGAACCAGTAATAGTTGCCGGTTCTACTGTATCAAGAGCAACACTTCATAATGAAGATTATGTTAAAGAAAAAGATTTAAAAATAGGCGATATAGTATCAATAAGAAAAGCTGGAGATGTTATTCCAGAAGTTGTTGAAGTAAAAAAAGAAAGAAGAACAGGAAAAGAAAAAGATTTTGTAATGATTACAAATTGTCCAATATGTGATACTAAATTAGTAAAAAAAGAAGGACAAGTAGACTATTTCTGTCCAAATCTCAAATGCCCAGCTAGACATATAGAAGGTCTAATTCATTTTGTATCTCGTGATGCTATGAATATAGATGGACTAGGTGAAAGAATTATGGAAGACTTTTATAACTTTAATTATATAAAGAAGCCATCTGATATCTATAATTTAAAACAACATGAAAAAGAACTAAAACGCCTAGAAGGATATGGAGATAAATCAGTAAACAATTTATTAGATGCTATAGAAAAAAGTAAAGATAATTCTCTAGAAAAATTAATATTTGGTTTAGGCATACCAAATGTAGGTGCTAAAACTGCTAAGATATTAGCAAAAAATTATAAAACACTAGATAATTTAATGAAAGCAACAGAAGAAGATTTAACAAGTATAAAAGATATAGGTGCAATAATTGCTAAATGTGTAGCAAAATTTTTCAACCAAGAAGATCAATTAGAAGAAATAAATAAATTAAAAGAAATTGGTTTGAATACAAAATATTTAGGTCAAGATATCAAAGAAAACGAAAACTTTTCTAACAAAACATTTGTTTTAACAGGAACATTAGAAATATATACTAGGGATGAAGCCAAACAAATAATAGAAGAAAACGGAGGCACAACTTCATCATCTGTATCAAGTAAAACATCAGCAGTAATAGTAGGTAAAAATCCAGGAAGTAAATATGAAAAAGCAAAAAAACTTGGAATAGACATTTGGACCGAAGAAATGTTTAAAGAAAAGATAGGTTAATAGTATACAAAACCTATTTTTTTTGCTATATTAAAAATACAAGATAATAGTAAAGAGGAGTATCTATTTATGAAAAAACAAGTTAGTATAATCAGCTCTATTATGCTAATATTAATACTTTCAATTGTATTAGCACAAAGCAAAACAAGTTTTGCAATACCAGAAGCATCTGGTACCATGAGCATAAAATGTAATAAAGAAACATTGATACCAACAGAATCAGCAACATGTACACTAACAGGAAGTATAGAAAATTCAGAAGTAAATGCTATATCTGCAAAAATTGATTTAAGTAGTAATCTTCAATTAGAAAATGTAAATCCATTAAATGGTTGGCTAGGATCAAGTGAAAATGGAATAATAGAATTATATACTGACACAACAAAATCTATATCATTTGATATTGTAACATTTACAGTAAAAGCAAATAATGTTGGAAATAATGAAATTGGGAAGATAGATATTAATAATATAAAATATAAAGATAATAGTAATGTAGTAGATGTTGCTAATGTAAATAAAAATATTTCTATAATACCAAAAACACTTCCAACACCAACAAAAAGCTCTAACAATAATTTAAAGTCTCTTGGATTAAGCAATAGTTCTATTCAATTTAATAAAGACATAACAAACTATCAAACAACTGTAAACAATAATGTTTCAAATGTAATCTTAACAGCAGCCATGGAAGATTCAAGTGCAAACTTTGTAGCAGGATATGGTCCAAGAACTATAAAGTTAAGTGTAGGAAATAATACTGTTTTTGTCAAAGTACAAGCAGAAAATGGAAACATTAAAACTTATACTATAAACATAAATAGAAAAGCAAAAGAGCAACAAAAAAATAGTAATCAACAAACAACAAATAAAAACAACACAAAAAAAACAACCAATAATGAAAAAGGAGAAAAATCTACAGAAAAAAGTAGTGATAATAGCCTAAAAACATTAACTCTTAGTAAAGGAAATATATCTTTTAAGTCAAATATTCAAGACTATAATATAGAAGTACCATACACAGTAACCTCATTAGAGATAAATGCTACTCCATCAAACGAAAAAGCAACTATCAAGGGATTAGGCACCAAAACTATTAATATTGGTAAAAATACATTTGAAATAGTTGTAACTGCAGAAAATTCTAATACAAAAACATATACTATAAATATAGAAAGAAAAGAAGCAACAAACCAAGTATTAAATAGTAATAATGATTTAAAATCACTTTTGGTAAAAGGACACAAAATAGATTTTGATAAGGATACTACAAATTATGAAGTAGAAATAACTTCTGAAAAAGAGCTAAGTATAAAAGCAACACCATCATCAGAAAAATCAGAAGTATCAATAATAGGTAATGAAGATTTAAAAGATGGTGATGAAGTTAAAATAATAGTAACTGCTGAAGATGGTAATAATAAAATATATACAATATTAGTACATGCAAAAAGTAGTAATAATATACTATATACAGCATTTGGAATCTTTGTAATAGGAGTATTATCATTGTTAATAGCTATCAAGTATAAGAAAAATAAAGAAATTTCATATTAGGATATAGATTTAATACTATATCTTTTTATTTTGGTTGAAAAATTATCTTTTTTTTGATATAATATGCACATAAATGGGGTGATAATATATGTCTATATTTAGAAAAAAAGAAGAATATAATGATATTGATGAATATGATAACAATCAAGAAAAGAAAAAAGGTAATAAAAACATAGCTAAAACAATAATAAATATAGTATTTATAATTATAATTATTATAATGGTTATGCTAACAGTAGATGTAGTAGGAGTATCAAGATATAACAAAGGACCATTTTTTGCTATTAAAACAAAAACATATAATGATGGTGGTACCAAAGAATATTATGGAATAGGATATAAAGTAATAAAATATAATCAACAACAAGGTAGGAAAGATATAGAAATAGGCTCTTGGAACTTAAAGTATAACATTGAACCAATTAATATTTCATCACTTGATCTTGCAATAGAGTTTAGAAATGATTATAAAAAAGCCTACAAAAGATATGGAAAAAAATTTATAAGAACAGATGGAACTATCAAACAAATTGTTAATAACAAAAAAATTATTGTTAAATATAGTGATCCAGATAAAAAGTATAGCCTAGAAATAATTTGTAATATGGCAAATAATAAAATGACAAATAAATTAAAGAAAGGTGATAAAGTAGAATTAATTGGAACAATCTCTAACTTTTCACCAAAACAAAATGATAACAAAGTAAATAAATTATATGTTGATAATGTTTATGCTCAAAAATAATGAAAATAAAAGAAAAACTAAAATAAAAAGATAATAATATATTGAATAGATTTGTTCAATATATTTTTTTGTAATAGTATGTATAAATATAATGAAAGAGTATATGAATAGTTAGAAAAGAAAATGAATTATAAATATTTTAAAGAGATTATTATAAGAAACAATTATTCAATATAGGTTAAAATAAAAGTTTATGAAAGAAAAAGCAATAAAAATACATTAGTAACAATATGCCACTATTTTTTTGAAATATAAAATCATATGTGGTATAATAACATGGTCAAAGGAGTGTACTATATGAGAGAAAAATTAACAAGAGAAGAAGTATTACATGTAGCAAAACTTGCTAGAATTGAAATAAGTGAAGAAGAAATAGAAAAATACCAAGTAGAATTAAAACAATTATTAAATGAAGTAGAAAAAATAAATACTGTTACGGGATATGATGATGAAATATTAATTGCTAATTGGAGTGGGAATGCTATCTTAAGAAAAGATGAAGAACAAGAAATGTTAAATCCAAAAGAAGTAATTGCAAGTGCCCCTAGACATAGTGGAAATTATATAGAAGTTCCAGTAGTAATTGGAGAAAGTGAGGGAGCATAGTATGTATTTAGATAAGAGTTTAAAAGAAATAAATGAATTATTAAAAGCAAAAAAAATAAAGCCAATAGATTTGGTAGAAGAATCATTTCAAAGTATAGAAAAAAATAAAGATTTAAATGCGTACATCACTCTTAATAAAGAAGAAGCATATAAAAAAGCCAAGGAATTAGAAGATAAAGAAGTAGATAATATTCTTTTTGGTATACCAATAGCAATCAAAGATAACATTATAACTAAAAATCTAAGAACAACATGTGCTTCTCATATATTAGATAATTTTACTCCTATATATGATGCAACAGTAATAGAAAAGATAAAAGCTAAAAATATGATTATCATAGGAAAAACAAATATGGATGAGTTTGCTATGGGATCTAGTAGTAGAACTAGTTATTTTAATGCTCCTATAAATCCATGGAATAAGAAAAAAATATCTGGAGGATCATCAGGTGGTTCAGCAACTACAGTAGCAGCACGTGATGTATTATTTGCACTTGGAAGTGATACAGGTGGCTCTATAAGACAACCAGCAGCATATACTGGAATAGTAGGTATGAAACCAACCTATGGCAGAGTATCAAGATATGGATTAGTAGCCTTTGCATCAAGTCTAGATCAAATAGGACCAATGACAAACAATGTATATGATAATGCTATACTACTTAATGCAATTGTAGGTAAAGATGACAAAGATTTAACATCATCAGATAAAGAAAAAGAAGATTTTTCAAGATTAATAGGTGAAGATATAAAAGGCTTAAAGATAGCTGTTCCTAATTATTTTATGAGTGATATTGTAAATGACGAAATAAAACAGAAAGTAAAAAAGATTGTATCTATATTAGAAGAAAATGGTGCAATAGTAGATTATATAGATGTTAAATATTTAGAAAATGCAGTAACATTATATCAAATAATTGCAATGGGAGAAGCTAGTTCAAATTTAGCTAGATTTGATGGAATAAGGTATGGTCATCCTGCAGAAAATCCAAAAGATATTGATGACTTATATTTAAAAACAAGAAAAGAAGGCTTTGGTGAAGAAGTAAAAAGAAGAATAATGGTAGGAAGTTATTTATTGAGTGGAGAAAATGCTAAAATCTATTATAATAAAGCCCTATCAATAAGAGATGATATGAAAAAATCACTAGTAAATGTATTTAAAAATTATGATTTAATAATAGGACCAACTACAACAACAACAGCTTATGACTTAACAGATCCTATGGATGATCCTAATAAGAGTTTCATGGATGATGTTTTAGTAATTCCAGTAAACATGGCCGGACTACCAGCATTAAGCTTGCCAATTGGTTTTGATAAAAAATATATGCCTATAGGTATGCATATAATTGCTAATGCCTATGAAGAAGCCAAAATATATAAATTAGCTAGTTTTATAGAAAATAATTTAAAATTAGATCTTAATCCATTTGGAGGTGAAAATAATGAGTAATTATATAAAAACTATTGGTATAGAAGTTCATGTAGAACTAAAAACTAAAACAAAAATATTTTCATCATCAAAAAATGGATATGGACAAATGGCTAATTCTCTAACTAATGTAGTTGATCTAGGATATCCTGGGACCCTACCAACACTAAATGAAGAAGTAATAAATCTTGCCATAAAAGCTGCCACTATTCTTAATTGTAAAATAAGAAGACAGATGCATTTTGACAGAAAAAACTACTTTTATCCAGACAATCCTAAAAACTATCAAATTACCCAATTTGATACTCCAATTGGCTATGATGGATATGTAGAAATAGAATTAGATGGTAAGAAAAAGAAAATAGAAATAGAAGAAATGCACATAGAAGAAGATACTTGTAAAAGTACTCATAGAAAAGATAAAACTTTACTAGACTTTAATAGAGCTGGAGTACCATTAATAGAAATAGTAACCAAACCATGCATGGAAAGTGCAACAGAGGCAAAACTATATCTAGAAAAATTAAAAGAATTATTGTTTTATTGTGATATAAGTGATTGTAAAATGGAAGAAGGTTCTATGCGAGCAGATGCTAATATATCAATTAGAAAAAATGAATCTGATCCATACGGAACAAAAGTTGAAATAAAAAATATTGGTTCAATCTCTAATGTCGGAATAAGTATAGAAAAAGAAGCTCTAAGACAAGAAAAGCTACTAGAAAATGGGCAAACGTTTAAAGAACAAACCAGAAGATATGATGATAAAATATCTGATACGGTACTTATGCGTGAAAAAGAAACAGGAAATGATTATAGATATTTTCCAGAACCAGATATTCCATACGTAATAATTACAGATGAAATGATAGAAAAAGTAAGAAAAACAATTCCAATGCTACCAGATGAAAGAAGAAAAAAATATCAAGAGTTAAAAGTATCAGAAATAAATAGTAAAAAAATAGTTCAAAATAGAATGATAAGTGATTACTTTAATACACTATTAAATGCAAATATAAACTTTCAAACAGCAGCCAATCTTTTATTAGGTGATATAGCTGCTTATCTTAATAAAAATGAAAAAAGTATTTCTGAAACTACACTTTCAAAGGAAAGATTTATAGATTTAGTTAATAATATAGATAATAATACTCTAACTAGTAAAAATTTAAAAGAAATATTAGATGAAGTATTAGAAACAAATTCAACAATAGAAGAAATAATAAATAAAAATCATATAGAAAACATCACAGATGATAATAAAATAAGAGAAATTATTATAAAAATAATAAGTGAAAACGAAGAAAGTGTAAAAGATTATAAACAAGGAAAAGAAAGAGCTATAAAATATTTAATGGGTCAAGTAATGAAAGAAACAAAAGGTAGTGCAAACCCTCAAATAGCAAATAATATTTTAGAAAAAGAACTTAATAAATAATTATTAGTAATTGAAAAAGCATATTTGTTAGTGTATAATTATAATACTAGGGAAGTGATGATTAATGGATTTTTTAAAGAAAAACAAATTTACTATTATAGCAGTAATAGTATTCTTAATACTTGTATTATTAATAGCACAAGTAACAAATTTTCTATCACCAGGAGAAGAAAAAGCCATATATGGTAATAGATTAGAAAATAAAGTAAAAATATCAGAGTCTACAAAGAAAGCTATAAAACAAAATTTAGAAAGTGATGGTATTGTTACTAAATCAAGTGTTAGAATATCAGGAAGAATAATTGATATAATGGCTACTGTAAATGCAGAAGCAGATAAAAATGCAGCCAAAAATTTAACTAATAAGATTACAGAAAAACTAACAAAAAACGAATTAAAATATTATGATATCCAATTATTTGTAAAAAAAGATACAACATCAGATGATTTTCCAATAATAGGTTATAAACACCATAATAAAGATGGTTTTTCATGGACAAAGGATAGATAGAAGGGAAGTAACTATGAAAAAGAAATATATATTTATAATTCCAATAGTAATAGCCTTATTAGCATTTGTCTTTGTCTATAGATATTATAATAAGGAAGATAAAACAACAACTCTAACAGTTGCTGAAAAAAAATGGGTACAAGAAAATAGCGACAAAACATTTGACTTTGAAGTAGTAAATGACTATCCATTATATGGATTAAATGGAGAAGGAGTAATTTTTAACTTCATTAATGATTTCGAAAAAAACGTTGGAATAGAATTTAACAAAATTCCTTACTTAAAAGAATCAACTCCATCAACAGATAGCTTTAGAATAAGAATATTAAACAACGATACAAAGTTAAAAAATACAGATTTAGAATTATTTGAAGATAACTATATAGCTATTGGAAAAGAATATCAAAGAATTAATGATATAAAGGATATGAAGAATATAACATTTGGAGTATTCAAAGATAAATCAGCAGAAATTAGTTATTATCTAAAATCAGGTACAAACCTTTCATATAAAACATATGAAAATATTAAAGAATTATATAAAGCTTTAGATAATAACGAAGTAGATATGATAATTGTTCCTAATATAATGTATTTAGATTACACAATAGAAAAAAATAATTACTCAATAAATTATTACTTTACTGAAATGAAAGAAAAAGTTGTTCTAACTTTAAGTGATAATAATAAAGAGTTAAATAAAATAGTAACAAAATATTACAACAAATGGAAACAAACTAAGTACGTAAAAGAATATAACCAAGCTTATCTAAACTATTACTTAGAAAAAAATAATCTAAGTGCCAAAGAAAAAGCTTCTTTAATATCTAAAAACTATACATATGGTTATGTAGAAAATACTCCATATGAAGTAAAAGTTAATGGAAAAGTAGCAGGAATCGCTGGAGAATATATTGATAGGGTTTCAAGACTTGCAGACATTTCATTTAAATATAAAAAATATAAAACAAAAAAAGAATTGGAAAAAGCTATAGATAAGGGTGAAATAGATGTATATTTTGATTATTATAACTACAGTAATGATGAATATACACCAACATTATCAACATTTATAGAAAAATATGTTGTTTTAGCAAAAGAAGATAATGACGAAATTGTAAATTCCTTTGAAAGTTTAAAAGGAAAACAAATTGCTATGATAAAAGATGATTCACTTTATAATTATTTTTCATCTAATTCAAAAGCAGATATAAAAACATATGATAATCTAGATCAATTATTAAAACAAAAAGATAATAAATTGATGGTTGTAGATAAAGAAATTTATACAAATTATCAAACAACTAAATTTAAAAAATTAAAACTATTATATATGGATACTATGATGAATGATTATAAATTCATGGTAAAGAAAAACAATAAAGCATTTTATGATTTATTTAACTATATAATAAATACTAACTCTTACTATAATTATAGAAATAGTGGTATTAAAAATATGAATGCATCTATTTTAGAAAACTCAACATTTGAACAAGTATATACCGTAGTATTAATAATTATATTTGTTCCATTAATTATCTTAACTATAATATATTTATTCCTAAAGAGAAAAAGAAAAGTAAAACAAATAAAAACAACAAATAGACATAAATATACAGATATGTTAACATCATTGAAAAACAGAAATTATTTAAATGCTAAAATGCCTGAATGGGAATCATCAAAGGTATTCCCACAAGCAATAGTAATGGTTGATTTAAATAATGTTAAATATATAAATGATAATTATGGACATGAAGAAGGAGACCAATTAATTATAAAAGCAGCAGGCATACTTGTTAATACTCAACTTGAAAATAGTGAAGTAATCCGTACTGATGGAAATGAATTCTTAGTATACCTAGTTGGTTATAGCGAAAGACAAGTTTCAACATATGCCAAAAAATTAACTAAAGAAATGAAATCACTTCCACATGAATTTGGAGCTGCAGTTGGATATAGTATGATTACTGATGAAATAAAATCATTAGATGATGCAATTAATGAAGCAACTATAGAAATGATAGCAGCAAAAGAAGGATATAAATAAATGAAGGATGAGTAAGATGAAAATGGAGAAACTAACAAACATTTTAAAAAAAGTTATGAATGTAATTTTAATACCAGAAATGAGAGTTCTCCCTGGACAACTTGCTTTTTTCTTTGTTTTATCAATTATCCCTTTAATAGCATTGATTGGTGCTATAACATCAAAATTCCAATTACCATTAGATATGGTTCAAGAATATGTTAATGGTGCTATACCTGCATCAGTCTCAGAGTTACTTTTGTCAATAGTTAGTCCTAAAGTAATGAACTTTAATATGGCAGTTTTCTTTGTATCAGCCTTTATTTTAGCATCTAATGGAACCCATTCTATGATAATAACTTCAAATGAAATATATAAAATAAAGTCAGATAATTTTCTAAAAAGAAGACTAAAAGCAATATTTATGACAATAATATTAGTAAGTGTACTATTATTTATAATATTAATACCAGTATTTGGTGATACAATCTTTACTTTAGTAAAAGAAACATCTAATAATCAATCACTTGCTAACTTTTTATATGGATTATATCAAATACTAAAATATCCATTATCAATAATAATAATCTATATAAATATAAAGCTTCTATATGTGTTAGCACCAGATAAAAAAATAAGAAGTAAATCAGCAACAAAAGGTGCAATTTTTACAACTATAAGTTGGGTAGTATCAACAGAAATATTTACATTTTATGTTGGAACATTCGCCAAATATGATGTCTTTTATGGTAATATTTCAAATATAATAATTCTATTATTATGGATTTACTTATTATCATATATATTTGTATTAGGAATGGCCTTTAATGCTGGTTTTACCAAAGAAGAGGATATAGAAAGAACAGGAATGTTATTAACCAGAAAATAAGTATCAGTAGATACTTTTTTTTTAATCGTAAAACTTCTTGATGATATTATTAATTAAAAAGTCAAGTGCAACAAATGAATAATTAAATGGTATTCACAACTTCTTGTAATTTATAAATTTTATTAAGGATAGATTTATCATTAAACTCTTCCAGAACAGCTTCTAGAGGAGTTTTATAATTTAAACTTTTTCTTGGATAATTATTCATCCAATTAGCGATATTATTGATATCTTCGCAGGAATAGTTTTCTATCAAAGTTTTTTTAGGAATAAAATATCTAATCATACTATTTTGTTTTTCGTTAGTTCTACCAGATCTAACCATAAATCGATAAGATTTTCTGTTCTTAATTTCTCTATAAATAGTAAAACGATGAACGCCAAGATAGTTAGCTATATAAGTATTATTAAATAACCGTTTACCATTTTCGTCTTTTTGTTCTATTAAAGCTTGAATAGTAGCTCAATCTTTTTCTGTTAAATGATGATACTGATTTTCTTTCTTTTTTAGTGTATTATTTATGTCAGACATATGAATTTTCCTTTCTGTTTGTTGCGAATAGATAATATAGATTATTCATATGTCTTTTTCAATACAACTTTGTTGCACTTCAAAGTTAAAACAACACTTCTTGATGATATTGAAAAATTAAAATAACTTTGCTATAATATAGTAAGCGAGGTTTTGAAAATGAAGAATATAAAAAGTAAAGTGAAAAAAGTATATAATAAAACAAAAAAATACTTAAAAAGAGTAAAAAATGAGAAACTAGTTGAGCAGTATCTAAGAAATAACATTTTATTTGTAACTTTTGTTGTAACTTGTCTATTTAATTCAACTATACTTAGATTTTTCTGTATGCACACATTAGAGAACTATCTTGCTATTAAACCCATAATAGCAGATTTAGCAATTCTTATAATAGCTGGATCATTTGGCTATTTATTTAAACCTAAAAATAGATTTACATACTTTATGATAATGGAAATATTTTTCTCAGCTATATGTATGATAAATTCTGTATATTATACATTTTATACATCATTTGCCTCAGTATCAATGTTATCATTAACACAATATATAGGAGAAGTAGGCGATGCTGTTGTAGAAAACGTCATTCAATTAAAAGATTTAATCTACATAATTGGTCCTATTATTTTGATTTTTATAAACTACAAATTAAAAAGAATAAACTATTATAAAAAAATAGAACCAAAGCAAGCAAGAAAAAAAAGAACGTTAAAAACCTTATCAGTAGGCGCAGGCTTTTTAGTTTTATTTATAGTAACACTTACATCTCTAGATGTAACAAGATTTATAAAACAATGGAATAGAGAATATATAGTAATGCGTTTTGGTATATACATATATCAAGCTAATGATGTAGTAACATCAGTACAACCAAAAATAAATTCATTATTTGGTTATGATCAAGCAAAGAAAAAATTTAATGATTATTTTAAAGATAAAAAAGATAGTGCCGAAACAAATGAATACACAAATGTATTTGAAGGTAAAAATGTTATTGTAATACATGGTGAAAGTATGCAAACAAATGCTATGAATTTATCCTTCAATGGACAAGAAGTAACACCAACTCTAAATAAACTTGCAAGTGAAGGAATGTTCTTCTCAAACTTTTATTCACAAGTAAGTGTAGGAACAAGTAGTGATTCAGAACTTACAAATACTACATCACTTATGCCAACACAAAGTGGTACTGCATTTGTATCATATTATGATAGAACATATATTTCTACACCAAAACTATTAAGAGACAAAGGATATTATGTATATAGTATGCATGCCAATAATGCTGATTTCTGGAATAGACGTGCAATGCATGAGAGCCTAGGATATAACAAATTCTATAGTAAAAAAGATTATGAAGTAACAAAAGAAAATACAATTGGTCTAGGTTTAAGTGACAAGAGTTTCTTTACTCAATCAATAACAAAAATGAAAAAAGAAAGTCAAAAACATGATAAATGGTATAGCTTACTAATTATGTTAACTAACCATACGCCATTCTCTGAAGTAGATAAATATGGAGAATTTGATGTATCATTAAAAGAGACAGTAACAAAAGAAGATGGAACAGGGGAAGAAGTTACTTATCCATATATGGAAGGAACAAAACTTGGTAATTATTTTAAATCAATTCATTATGCAGATGGTGCTTTAGGTGAATTTATTGATAATCTAGATAAAGAAGGATTACTTGATAATACAGTTTTAATTATCTATGGTGACCATGATGCCAGATTACCAAGAAAAGACTACAACAGATTATATAACTATGATAAAACAAATGATAAAACACTAGATTCAGAAGATCCAAACTACAAAGAATATGACTCATATCAATATGAATTAGGAAGAAAAGTACCATTCATTATATGGACAAAAGATATGAAAGGTACAAAACTAAATAAAGAAATAAAAAATGTAATGGGAATGTATGATGTACAACCTACTTTAGGAAACATGTTTGGATTCTATAATAAATATGCCCTTGGCCATGATATCTTCAATATTAAAGATAATAATATAGTAGTCTTCCCTAATGGAAATTGGGTAACTAACAAAGTATATTATAATAGTCAAAAAGAAGCATATTTATCTCTAACAGATGAGCCAATAAGTGAAGAAGAAATAGAAAAAAATAACCAATATTCAACAAAACTTTTAGATGTATCTAATGATATGATAGTATTTAACTTACTAAAATCAGACAACAATGAAAGCCAAGCTTTAAAGTATCAAGAAAAGGGGAAATAGTATATGCGTTTAAAGAAAAAGCCAAAAAGAATATTAATAACTTTATTAGTTTTAATAGTTCTATCAATAGTAGGATTTATTAGTTATAAAGTATTCTTTAATAAAGATAATGTAAAAGAAGTAAAAGTACTTCATGAAATAAAAGGATATGGATATAAATTAAAAGATACCAAAAGTGCTGAATATAAAAAGATGTTTTATGAATTAGAAAAAATACTAAAAAAAGATCCAGTAGATGAAAAAGAGTATGCAAAAAAAATATCAGAAATGTTTATTTACGATTTTTATTCATTAAACGATAAAACTGCAAAAACAGATGTAGGTGGAACTGATTTTGTGTATTCTACTGTATTGGATAATTTCTTAAAAAATGCAGAAGATACATACTATAAATATGTAGAAAGCAATATTTATAATCAAAGAAAACAAAAGTTGCCTACAGTAGATAAAATCACAATAGATAGTATTGATAATACAACATTTACATATAGTGACACAACAGATAAAGAAGCATACGAAGTAAAAGTATCTTGGACATATACAAGTGATGATTTCTCTGATTATCAAAAAGAAGCAACTTTAATATTTATGCATAAGGGAAAAAAACTATCACTTGTTGAATTAAAATAAAAAATTAAAAGGAAAACCTAAACAAAAAGATAATAATATATTGGATAGATTTATTCAATATATTTTTTTGTAATAGGAGGTTATATGTTAAATATTAAAAATGATAATTATAAGTTATTATATGATTTAGAAGTATCATTAAAAGACAGTGAGAAATAACAAAAATAAAAGAAGGAGAAAAACCATCTATCATGTCAGATACTATGTTCAAAACAATGTTTTATAATGATAATAGAATAAAGTATGGTGCCAAGTTCTTATCATATTGTCTAGATATAACATATGAAGAACTTTGAAGTAAAATAAAATTAACCAAAGAAAGTCTAAATAAAGAAAAAGATATAGTAACTTCTAAAGAGTTAGGAGGAGGTATAAATATAATGGAAGAGTATATGGAAGAAGTAGAAAAAGTAATGGATGATGAATATTTTGGAGAAAGTTATGATAAAGAAATGGCTCTTCAAGAAGAATATTATGAAATAGGAAAAGAAGCAGAAATTAAGAAAGGTGTAAAATAGGGAATAAAAAAAGAAAAAATTAAAATTGCGAAGCACTTACTAGAAAATAATATTGATATAGAAATAATAGAAAATCAACTGGATTAAATAAAGAAGAGTTAAATAAAATAAAAAAATAAGAAGTTGTAGTAAATTCAACTTCTTTATTTTTAATAAAAAGAATCAGGTAAAAGTTTATTTATATAACTCAAGATATCATCTTTTGAATAATTATTATTAGAACTAATATAGTAAATACATACATTAACAACAGCACTAACATAAAAAATAGTTACAATATCTATAGGAATATAATTTGTATTACTATTTTTATTAATATGTTTTTTTACATCAGCAATTAACGTATTTCTAAATATGTCACTAGCGATAGTATTATTGTTATTCTTAACAATTGCTGTATAAGTAGTAATATTATTACTAATATGATCAAATAGTAACTCAATCATTTTCATATAATATTCTTTCTCAGATTTATAACAATTATTATCATCAAGAGAAGATGCAAGTTCAATTTCCAAATCTTTTATAAGCGAAGATAAAAGCTCATACTTATCACTAAAATGATCATAAAACGTAGATCTATTAATTTTAGAAGCAATGCAAATATCAGAAACTTTAATATCCTCAAAAGCATTATCCTTCATTAAAAATAATAATCCATCATATAATTTCTTTTTTGTTTTTAAAACACGTATATCATCTTTTTTCTTCATCAAAATCACCAATTATATATTATCTTAAAAACAAAATTTTGTAAAGATAGCCAACAAATGTATAAAAAAAAAGAATTTAATAATCTAAATTCCTTTTATCAATTAGAACCAGTTGTATCACCCTCATCTCCTGGTTTAGTAGCATCATCTTTACTAGGAGTAGATGGTTTTTCAAATGTATCTTTAGATGTATCCTTAGATGTGTCCTTAGATGTATCTTTAGATGTATCCTTAGATGTATTTTCATTTTTATCGCTTTTTTGTGTTGTAGTATTAGTATTATTTGAAGTACCACCAGAAAGAGTTAATACAACACTACCAGTAATTTTATCAATTCTCTTATTAGCAGGAACACTTTGACTAACAACATGACCACCAGATCCTCTAAATGTTACTCTAATACCATTAGCATTAGCATAACTTCTAGCAGCACTTTCACTGTCACCAATAAAACTTGGTAATAGTTTATAAGTATAACTAATTTTGTATGGCCCCTCACCAATAATTTCCTTTTCATAAGGATCGTTTGCTGAAAAACTAAATTTTTTTATAGGTTTATGATCAACAAGTTCTAAGTTTTCTTTCATCGCTCTAATAATATCTTTTTTACTATTTTTATTAGGAACATAATCCCATAAAACCATTCTCATTCTTTCATCATAAATCATTTGTCCATTACCAGCTAAATATAATTGTTGTATATTTACTAAATCTGCATCATCAGCAGCTAAGCTCTTTTTAACAATATCTTTAGCTATATTATAAAATGATAATATTTGTTTAGTAGTTAAATTAGTATCTATACTATTAGATACAGTATTTAAAATTTCCATGAATTTAGAAACCTCAGTAATGTCTTTCATCTTATTAACAAGTTGAACAACAATTTCTTGTTGATGTTTAGCTCTACCAAAATCTCCCTCAGCAAGTTGCTTTCTGTTTCTTGCAAAAACTAAAGCTTCCTCACCATTTAAATGTTGTTTTCCTTCTTGGATACAAACCTGTCCACCACGAGAAGAGTCATCAGTACATAATTTTCTAGGAACCTCAACATCAACACCACCAACAGCATCAACCAATTTAACAAGTCCCTTAAAGTTTATTTTTGCATAATAATCAATATTAACATCAAAGTATTCCTCTATTGTATTCATCATACAATCAGTACCATAACCAGCAGCATGAGTAATTTTATTTTCATCTTTACTAGGCCAACAAGCAATTGGAACATAACTATCTCTTGGAATAGAAATCATAGTAGCATTTAAAGTTTTAGGATTAAATGTTACAAGAATTAAAGTATCACCATTAGCAATAGCATTTTTACTTAAAACCTCATCAGTAGAATCAATTCCCATAAGTAATATAGTAAAAGGTTCCTTTATAGATTTACCACTAGAAGCTGTCTCATTAATAGAAGCATCAGACTTCTTCATTTTCTTATCTTTAGTAATAATAACTTTAGTATCAGTTTGAATATTTTCATATCCAGTAATTGATGAAAACATAGATACATAACTACTAGATGTAAACATTGCATCAATCTCACCAGAATATAGATCAACTAACATAGTAGAGTAGTCATCATATTTTTTAATTTCATTATTATCATTCAAATTATTTTCTTTTATTATTTCTTGAGGAATAATATACCCCTCAGGAGAAGTTTTATCTTTTAATATACCAATTTTATAATCTTTTATATCAGATACTTTATCAGCACTATTCTTACTCATAGTAACTAAACTAGATGAATAAGTAACATACACCTTATTTATATTACTAACCTCACCATAAACATAGAATATAGCACCACCAACAAAACCACATACAAGCGAATATAAAATCATAAAAATAATTAACATAATCCCCTTGGATTTTTTCTTTTTCTTCTTTTTCTTTTTAAAAGGTTTAAAAAATCTTTTAGTCTTAAATATAAAAATCAAATCAATAAAGACTAAAAATCCCATAATAATATATCTTATTAAAGTTTCTATTGAACTAAGTAAGTAAAGTTCATATATTGCAAAAAGACTAGTAATAAGTGCAATAATTAAAAAAAACAATATTACAAACCTTCTTTTTGGCTTCTTTTCTAACTCATCGGTATCTTTTGACATAAATCTATCCTCCAATTATTAAATTATACAACTATAATTATACATAATTTATATAATTTTATCAAGGTAATTATCTATATTTAAATTGGTGTAAAATTGCGTAAAGTTATAAAAATATTATCAAAAATAATAAAATATTGTCTTAATATGTTTTATAATATATATGAAAGAATAGATAATGGAGGTGCTATGTATGAAAAAGAAGAATATATTTTTATTAGTGACAATAACTCTTATATTAATATTTCCAAAAGATATCCATGCATTAACATCTTCAGAGTACCAATCAAGAAATAAATGTAATGGAAGATATGAATTAGCTGGTGCACATACTGATGGAGTGGCTGATAAAGTAGGTTGCTACAATACCTATAATGAAGCAAAAAATGCCATGGTGGCAAATGGTGCTGATGACTTAATTATATTTGATTCAACAAAATCAAATACCAAAATTGCAGATGCCAACAACGCATTACTAGACTTAAGTGTTAATCCAGAAACACTTACATACTTTTATGAATCTAAAGATTTAAATACTAGACAATATACTTATATGGATACTGGCTCTTTATATGGAGGAGTAGATGGAGCACTTTTAGATGTTAATTATAATAAATCAGTAAAAGTAATGATTGGTGGATTATCTGCTTGGATAAAAAATGGTACTTACGAAATAGTCCCATTAAATTGGGTAAAGTCAAGCAGTTCATATACAGTTAATGATTCTATAAGACATAATTATGTTGCTAAAATACAAAATACTTACTCTGGATCTGCAGGATCAACTATTGGTCCTAAACCTGAAATGTTATCAAATGGAACTTATTATAGTTATGATGGACATTACTTCTATAAAGATAGACTAACTATGTTAAAAGATTATAAAAAGGGATCAAGATCAGCATCAGTTAATAAGAATAATCCATACTACAACTATTATATGTTTTTATCAAATCATTCAAAGACATCTTATTCATCAACAAATATAGATGAATATATTAGAAATAACCTAAATATAACAAAAAATGTATATGGAACACAAAGTATTAATAATTCATCAAGATTATATGGACAAGGAACCTTCTTCTACTATGCACAACAAAGATATGGTGCTAATGCTATACTATCATTAAGTCTAAATAGAAATGAATCTGCGAATGGAAGAAGTAATCTTGCTATAAATAAAAATAATGGCTTTGGTTTTAATGCAGTAGATTCAAATCCATATCAAGATGCGAAACAATTCCCAACATATACAAACAGTATATTAGAATATGCTTACAAATGGGTAACTGATGGTTATGCCGATCCAAGTGATCCAAGATATTTTGGACCAGTATTTGGTGATAAATACATAGGAATGAACGTTAAATATGCATCAGATACTTATTGGAGTGAAAAAATGGCTGCTAACTATTATAATTTTGATAAAGCTAAAGGAATGCAAGATTATAACTATTATCAACTAGGAGTAGTAACAGGACCAACTAACGCATACATTAGTCCAACAGGAACATCAAAAGTAGTATATAAATATCCTGAAAAAGATGATGGCGTTTTAATAACTGGGGAAATTACTAACTCAGAAGGTACTTGGTATAAATTACAAAGTGATAAAATAATAAATGGTGATACAATTACAACAATAGGTGATTACAATTGGGATTCATTTGTTTATGTAAAAAAAGAACAAGTAACAAAAATAAATAATGGAAAAAATGGTTATATAGCTCCAAAAGATGTAATAAAATATCAAGATTATGACTATAATTATGACTTATATGTCAAAAATGGTTTATTAAAACCAAAAGTAGCAAAACTTACAAAAGATGCAACATATTATTATAACTCAACTCTCACTAGTTCAAAACAACAAACAGTTTTAAAAGATAAATTAGTAATGGTTTATGCAACAGCCTATAACAGTAATAAAAAACCAGTAGCTTACTTAATAACATCAGACTATTTTACAGATCAAAAGGATTGGGTAAAAGCAGATACTATAAAATTCATAGATAGTAACTATGGACAACAAACAATAAAACAAGGTCAATATGAATGGGTATGTAGTATGCCAATAGACAACATAACATATAAAATATCTGGACAATATGCATATTCTTACTTTCCTATAATAGAAGAAGTAACAGCTAATGGAAATGAATGGTATAAAGTACCAGTAAGTCTATCTAATAATAGTAATTCATATGGATACATATTAAAACAAGAACCAAATGCATATATTACCAAATCAGAATATAAAGTAACAACAGAAAACAATCATATTAACCAACCACCAGTAATAAATGCTTCTAATAAAGAAATTGTACAAGGACAAGAAATAGATTTATTAGAAAGCGTAACAGCAACAGATCCTGAAGATGGTGATTTAACTAAACAAATATCAGTAACAGGAACATATGATAAAGATAAAGTAGGTACATATAACATAACTTATAAAGTAAAGGATAAGGAAAATGTTGAAATAACAAAAACAATCACAATAACAGTAACTAAAAATAATCTACCAGAAATAATTGCAGATGATATTGTTATAACTAAAGATCATAAATTTAATGAACTAGACGGTGTAACAGCAACAGATCCTGAAGATGGAGATATAACAGATAGAGTAAAAGTAGTAGATTCAACAGTTAATACAAAAGAAATTGGTAAGTATAAAGTTACGTATAAAGTAACAGATTCCTATAATCAGGAAGTTACAAAGACAAGAATTGTCGAAGTAGTAAAGGATCAAAGTCCAGTAATTAATGCCAGTGATAAAGAAATTACTGTAAATCAAAAATTTAATGAATTAGATAATGTAACAGCAACAGATCATGAAGATGGAGATATAACAGATAGGATAAAAGTAGTAGATTCAACAGTTAATACAAAAGAAGTTGGAGAATACAAAGTAATATATGAAGTAACAGATAGTGCTAATAATAAAACAACAAAAGAAATAAAAGTAAAAGTAGTTGAAAAAGTATTAAAAGATGCTAATGGAGAATTTTATCTAAACTCTCTATCTTGGGATAAAAAATCTTCATCATATGAAATATCTGGATACTTAATAATACTAAATCAAAATAATAATGACCCAAGTTATGAATTAGTATTAAAAAATATAGATAATGATAAAGAATACAGTATAAATATTGATTCATGGACCAAAGATGTACCATATGATCTAGGAAAAGAAAATGGAAAAGATTATTCTACATCTTGGTTTAAAGGTAAATTAAATTTAAAAAATATTCCTAATGGTGACTATAATCTATATATGAAGGCTATAAAAAATGATTATAAAACAGAAGTTATCGTTGATAATTTATTCAATAAACAAATAGATAAAAGAAATCAAGATAATAATAAAGGATATAGTTTCAAAGTATTATTACAACTAAAGTCTAAACAATTACAATTAAGTATTAGAGATAAACTAATCACAACATCATCTTCTCCTACATTTAGAAATATGATAAATGATTATGAAAATATTTCATTTAATGGTAATAATATTAAGTTAATTGGTACATCATATAACTATGCAGGAACATATAATGATCAATCCAAAATAACAAGAAAACTTATATTAGAAAATACAACAACCTATAAACAGTACAGTTATGATTTAGGAAGTACCAATAAAGGAAGTTATGAAGTAACATCTACTGATAAAAAATCAAAAGAATATGCTTGGTATGACAAACAAATAGATATATCAAAACTTCCTAAAGGAAAATATTCTATGTACGTTTATACTAAAACTACTGACTCAGAAGATTATGGAGAATTAACAGATTCATTTAAAACAATAACACAGATTCAAACTAAAATTGATGATAAAACATATACTATATCTCTTAATACTAAAAAACAAAATAGAATTGAGTTAACAGTAGAATAAAGGATGATTTTTCATCCTTTTCATTATATAATAAATATAGGAGGAAAATTTATGAATGAATTAATGGAAAAATATGCAAGTGTCTTATTAGAATCATGCCTAAGAGTAGAAAAAGATCAACCATTATTTATAAGTTTCAATATTGAAAGAATTGATTTTGTAAGAATAGTTGCTAAAAAAGCTTATAGTATAGGAGTAAAAGATATCTACTTTGATATGGTTGATCCCATATTAAAACACAGTGCTTTAGAAAATTTAGAAGAAGAAGACTTAAAGAAAACAACCTTTTGGAATAAAGAAACATGGAATACTTATGCCAAGAAAAATGCTGCCTTCTTAATGTTAGCATCAGAAACACCAGGTCTTATGAAAGATATAGATTCAAAAAAAGTATCAGCAATGACTAAATATATGTTAACAACAAGAGCATATTTTGATTCTATGCGTGATAAACAAAAGCTAGCCTGGACAATAGCAGCTGTACCAACAGAAAAATGGGCTCAAGAAGTATTTAAAAACAGTAAGAATCCATTAGAAGATTTGTGGAATCAAATATTTGAAATTTGTAACATAAAAGAAAAAAATCCAGTAGAAATTTGGAATAAAAAAGTAGAAGTATTAAAAAGAAGAGCAGATAAATTAAATGAATATAAATTTAAAAGCCTAAAATACGAAAGTTCAAATGGTACTAATTTCTACATAGAATTACCTAAAGAACATATATGGCAGTCAGCAAAAGAAAGTATTAATAATAAAGATATAACGGTAAATTATCCTACAGAAGAAGTATTTACATCACCAGATTGTAAAAGTGCAAATGGTATCTTATACAGTTCTAAACCATTAGTATATCAAGATGTTATAATTGATGAATTTTATATATCATTTAAAGATGGTAAAGTAGAGAAGTTTAATGCAAAAACAGGAAATGATACACTAAAAGAAATGATAAATATATGTAAAAACTCAGATATGTTAGGAGAGGTAGCATTAGTTCCTTATGATTCACCAATTTCTAATAGTAATATAGTATTCCTAGAAACACTATATGATGAAAATGCAGCCTGTCATATAGCATTAGGAGACTCATTTCCAGAATGTTTTAAAAACGGTATTAATATGACAAAAGAAGAATTATTTGAAAAAAATTTAAATGATTGTAAATCACATATAGACTTCATGATAGGAACCAAAGATTTAAAAGTAACAGGAACAACTCATGATAATAAAGAAATACCAATATTAATAAATGGTAACTTTACAGAAGAATTTAGTTAAAAAGTTCAAGCATTAATTACTTGAACTTTTTTCGTATAAAGAAATAACTACTAAAAAAGGTAATATATAAAGGAATGGACTCATATATCTAAATGCACTAGATAGAGGAGTAGATATCATTAACGTAATCCATAAACTTAAAAGTGGCATAGAAATTATAATATACTTATAAATCTTTTTATAAAACATATATAAAATATTAATAACAAGTATTAAAAAACATAGTCCTTCATTAATGAATATAATTGTTTTATCATAAAATATATGTAATGTATTATTAATTTTTTTTGGAAATATAAATTTATTACTTAATTCATAAAATCCATCATCATAAAATTCATCTTTATTAATACCTAAAAATCTACTTTGTGGATAATTGAATTTATCAATTGCCCATAAGTTATATGTATTAAGTAAATAACTCTTGACATATGATTCAAAATGAGAAGGTAATAATCTAAACCAAAGTAAATAAAAATTATTCTTAGTCTTATTTAAATATTTTCTATTAAAATCATTACTCCATTTAATAGAATCGACAGAATATGGATTATAATTATCTTTTATTTTATCTATTTTCATAATATTATTTATATATTTAAAATCATTATTAGATATGTTATTATCATAACTAACGACATATGCAATTTGTTGTATGGGAATAGCTAATTTTTCTTGTAATAAACTTTCACTCTTAATAAATAAATTTGGTATTAAAGAGATTATCATTACTATAATAAAACAAACAAATAAGTTATTTCTATATTTATAATACTTAATAAATAAAATAATAAACATGAATAAAATAATATATATACCATTATTTCGAACAAGCGAGATAAATATGAATGATAAAATAAAAGAAATTAAATATTTTTTATTATTTAAAATATCACCATCACTACTTACTAATTTATATAAGATAGGTATAACTAAAAGTAAAGATCCAGAAAATAGAGAATCTTTTATAAGAACAGTATTATAATTACTTACTATAGGCAAAAATATAAAAAATAGCAATAATAAACTAGTAATAATTTTATTATTAATTTTATTATTAAAAAAGTAAATAACATAAGTAATAATAACATCCATTATCATAAGTTGAATAATACTAGTAAAAAAGAAAGCTGAATTTAAATTATTAAATATCTCATTGAATATTCTAAAAACACCACTTAAAAATAAATTATACACTAGTGGATGCTGAGTAGCAGAACTAAAAGGTGATTTTATTATATATAAGGTATCATTCATATTAGAACCAGGATAATAAGTAAGTAAAAATAATAGTCCGCTAATAAATATACCAATAAAAGATGAAATTATAACGAATCTATTTGAAAAATTATTTTTATTGTTTCTTATTTTTACAAGACCCAACAATTTAAATAATAAATAAATAACAAATAAAATTACAATAGATACTACAAATGATTTAATAAAAAATAAAAAGTTAAAATGAAAAAATTTAATAAATGAAATAGGGTATAATTCTCTATTGCCAATTTGAAATTTCAAAATAATAGAACAACCAATTAAATAACTAACTATAAAATATAATATATAATTTAAAATTTTTTTCATTTTTTTACCTCAATCATTAAATAACTTTTTATTAATATCTTATGTTTTAATTGTTTCTATAGATTTAACAACTACATACAATCTTTTTTCATACAAAATAACATTAAGTTTTATTATCCAGTCGTGTAGTGCAATATTTTTGCTATAATAAATCAAAAATTTTCTCATAATAAATGAATATAATTATAATATGTTAGTAATACATAATATGAAAAAACTTATTTAGCAATTCTAATAGTATATGTAGCACCATTACAACTAGTAATTGTACTACCAGGTCCAATTCCACCAACATAACTACCAGGACTCATGCCAGTATCAGAAACACCTTCAACATAGATTTTAACACCCGGATAGTTACTGCCAAAGAAAGAATAAAGAGAACTACTTGTATCACTATATCCAGAAGAATTATTAAATATATTTCTAATACTACCACTTACTGTATAAGTCTTAGAAACACACGTATTATTAGAGCCACCACTATTATTGTTATTAGAATTATTATTGCTGCTATTATTACCATTACTACTAGAATTATTATTTTTACTAGAAGAGTTATTTGAAGTTACTTCTTTTTTTCCATTACTAATAATTACAGTAATAGTAGTGCCAGAACTAACCTTACTACCAGCGCTAATTGATTGACTAATTACCTTATCTTTTAAAACCTTATTACTATTTTGATAAACAAAATTATATCCTAAATTAGCTCTTTTTAATTTACTAATAGCATCAGATTTACTAAGACCAATAATATTAGGAACACTACATTCCTTACCATCAGAAATAACAACAGTAATTACTTCATCATTTTTAATAGTTTTACCAGAACTAACAGAATATTTTATAACTTCACCAATCGCAACAGTATCACTATATTCATGCTTTTCCTCATACTTAATAGAGTATTTATCAGCCCACTCATAAAAATCAACAATAGAAGAAAACTTAGGCATAACAAGTTTTCCCTTAGAAATAACAATATTAACAGTACTTCCTTGTTCTATAATATCTCCCTTTTTATAATTAGCACTAATAACTTTATTATCTTTAATTTTATCATCATATTTATCAGTAAATTCTAATTTTAATCTATTCTTAATAATCCAATTAGTAATTTCTGTAACAGACATATTAACAAGATTTGGTACCTTTATTTTTTTACCCTTACTAATAGTTAAAACCACCTTATCATCACTTACTTTAATTAACTTACCAGGTTTAATATCTTGACTCATTACATAACCACGCTTAACACTATTAGAAAAATCTTCTTTTATTTCAAAATTAATCTTATTTTGTTTTAAATAAAATAAAGCCTCAAATTTACTTTTACCACATAAATTACTTAAATTAACTTCATTAATTTCTTCCTCACCATAAGAAAAAGTAAGTTTAATTTCATCATTTCTTTTTAAATTTCCTTTTTTATCCTGTTCAATAACAGTATTTTTTTCCTTATCAGAATTAACAAATTCCAAAGAAATATTAGATAGATAATTCTTATTAATAAAAGATAAAACTCTATCGCTATCCCAAGTAGTCATATCAGGTACAATAACTTCTTTATAAGGAGAAGGACCCTCACTAACAGAAACAGTTAATTCCTTAATCTTTTTTATACTAGTACCAGCTTTTTTATTTTGAAAAATAATATTATATTCAGGAATCATATCATTATACTCATATTCCTGATTAAGAGTAATATTATTTTTACTAGCCCATAAAACAACCTCACTTAAACTCTTATTAGAAAAATCAACTACTTTATTATTATTTGGTATAACAAGAATATTAGTAGTAGTTAAAATTCCAAATACATTATATAAAGTAAGAAAAAAACTACTAATAAAAATAATATTTTTCTTTTTATTATTACTTTTAATTGCCATAAGTATAAAAAATATAGTAAATATAAAAAGTAATAATACACTAATTAATAAATTAATAATATTTAAATCATTTTCTTTATATATAATAATACTTAAAAAATATAAAATACTAGAAATAAGAGTTAAAAATAACATAAAATTAACAATAGGATGTCTTTTTCTCTTATTTAAATTTTTACCTATATTATTTTCTTTAGTATCCAAAATCATCACCCCAATTATATAAATATTATATAATAATTATAATAAAATATAAATATTGAAATACTTCTTTTGTGTAAATATTTGTATATTTTTTTATAAATTTTATTTTATATTATAGATGAAGCGTGCTATAATACATAAGAAGGTAGGAATTAGTATGACAGAAAATAAACAAAGTAGAAGAACATCAAAAAATGATAAATTATATGATACTAAAAATCAAAAATTTAATTTTGAAGAATTTGAAGATAATTTAGATGATACTTTTTTAGTAGAATATAAAAATATAAATAGAAAAAGAAGAAGTGCTAAACAAAAAGAAATAAATAAAGCCTTAGAAAAAGAATTAAAAAAAGAAACTAAAGAAAAGCCTAAAAAAATAAGTAATAATAAAAATAAAAAATCAATTATTATATTCATATTATTGTTATTATTACTGTTATTTATTCCATATCACTTCATAAGTATAAATAAAAAACCAAAGGTAATAGAAAAAGAGAAAAAAGTAACAGTTATAGATGATAATTATTTATTTTTAGGAGATTCTATTACTGAATTATATAATTTAAAAAAGTATTATAAAAATCTACCAGTAGTAAACAGTGGTATAAGTGGAAATGTAACTAAAGACATATTAAATGATATGAATGAAAGAGTATATAAATACAATCCATCAAAAGTATTTTTATTAATTGGTACTAATGACTTAGAACAAGAAGTATCAAAGGATGAAATTATAAGTAATATAGAAAAAATTGTAAAAGGTATAAAAGAAAATAGACCATATGCTAAAATATATGTAGAATCAATTTACCCAGTAGAAGAAGAAAATGCAGGTAAAAGAAAAAATAAAGATATTAAAGAGATTAATAAAAATATAGAAAAAATGTGTAAAAAAGAACATGTTGACTATATTGATATGTATTCTAAATTAAAAGATGGCGATGATAAGTTAAAAGAGGAATATTCTAAAGATGGACTTCATATAAGCAATAAAGGATATGAAGAAATAACAAAAGTAATAAAAACATATTTAAAGTAAGGATGTGAGTTATATGAAAATATTAGTAACTGGAGGAGCTGGATATATTGGTAGTCATACCTGTGTAGAGCTTTTAAATAATAATTATGAAGTAGTAATATTAGATAATTTTTCTAATAGTAAAAAAGAAGTGTTAGAAAAAATAAAAGAAATTACTAAAAAAGATTTTAAATTTTATGAAGGAAATATGATAGATTCTAATCTATTAGATAAAATATTTACTGAAAATAAAATAGATGCCGTTATTGACTTTGCTGCATATAAAGCCGTAGGTGAATCAGTAGAAAAACCTGTTGAGTATTATAAAAATAATGTTGCAACTGTTCTAAATTTATTAGAAGAGATGAAAAAACATAACTGTAAAAAGCTAGTATTCTCATCAAGTGCAACTGTATATGGAACACCAGAAAAAGTACCAATAACAGAAGATTCTAAAACAGGAGGTACTACAAATCCATATGGAACTTCTAAATTATTTGTAGAACAAATATTAAAAGACTTATATAAATCAGATAATACATGGGATATAGTAATATTAAGATACTTTAACCCAATAGGTGCCCATGAATCAGGATTAATTGGAGAAGAACCAAATGGAATACCAGCAAACTTAATGCCATATATTTCTAAAGTAGCATCAAAAAAATTAGAATGCTTATCAGTATTTGGTGATGATTATGAAACAAAAGATGGAACAGGAGTAAGAGATTATATTCATGTTGTAGATCTTGCTATTGGCCACATAAAAGCTCTAGAAAAACTAGAAAGAGAAAATAAAGGTTTATTTATCTATAATTTAGGAACAGGAAAAGGTTATAGTGTTTTAGATATGATAAAATCATTCGAAAAAGCAAATGGTATAGAAATTCCATATAAAATAGCACCAAGAAGACAAGGCGATATAGCTATCTGTTATGCAGATCCAACAAAAGCTCAAGAAGAATTGAATTTCAAAGCTACAAAAACATTAGAAGATATGTGTAAAGATGCCTGGAATTTTGAAAAAAATAACAAATAAAATAATTGGTTCTATGCCAATTTTTTTATTTTGTTTAAATATCTAGATATGATATAATTAAATAGGTGATAATAATGCAAAAAAATATAAAAAATAACTTTAATAAAATATTATCAATATTTATATTAATGCAACCAGTATTAGACCTAATAACTGGAATATGTATACATAAATTAAATATAAATTTTACCCTAGGAATAATAATTAGAATAATATTTTTAATATTTGTAATGCTAACATCAACATTTATTTATAATAAGAAAAAAAATATAATATATTATTTACTATTTATAATTTATGCAATCATTTATTTATTAGGAATAATTTTATTTAAAGATTCTTCTATATTTAAGGAAATGCAGGGATTATTAAGAGTATTTTATTTTCCATTACTATTAATATCACTTTATAGCATAAATGATGAAATTCATATAAGTAAAATGTTACTATTAACAGATTTAATTTTATATTTATTATTTATTTTTATACCAAATTCATTAAATTTAGGATTTAAAAGTTATGAAATAACAAAAAAAGGAACGCTAGGTTTTTTTAACTCAGCAAATGAAATAAGTGGAATAATATCTATTCTTACTCCGATTATGATATTAGTATTTAAAGAACACAAAAATCTTATATTTACTTTACTAATATCAATATTATATCTATTTGTTATATTAACAATAGGTACTAAAACACCATTATTATCATTAATAATAACTATATTTTTTGCATTATTATGGTTATGGATTAAAAACATAAAAAAGAAAAATTATAAAATAATAATAGGATCCTTTGGAATTTTATTTATTTTAATAATTACAACAATTGCTATAATTCCTAAAACAAATTTCTATAAAAATATAGAAACACATCTAAATTATTTAAAAGTAGATGATATTAAAGAAGTATTTGAAAAACCAAAATTAGTAGATCATTTCATATTTAGTCAGAGATTAACATTCTTATCAAAAATACAAAAAGAATATTCTAAAGCAAATCCATATCAATTATTATTTGGAATTGGATATATGAAGAAAGACAAAGTAAGAAAAACAGTAGAAATGGATTACTTTGATATATTTTATTCTCATGGAATAATAGGATTTATATTGTTTTTCTCTTTATATTTAAATATATTATATAAAGTTCTATCAAAAAGAAAAAAATTTGATTTTTCTCAGTATATGACATATATAAGTATATTTTTAATAATAGTTTTATCTCTATTTACAGGTCATATCATAACAGCACCTTCAGTAAGTCTATTAGTAGCAATTATAATATTAATGATAGAAAATAAAAAGAAAACTCTATTATTTGCCTCATTTGACCTAAACGTTGGTGGAATCGAAAAAGCCCTAGTCAATTTAGTGAAATTAATAGATAAAAACAAATATAAAGTAACAATAATACTAGAAAAAAAAGAAGGTATATTTTTAGAAAAAATCCCAGACGATGTTAAGGTGTTGGAATATAAAGTAAATAATAATAAAAACAAACTAATAAGAAAAATTATTAATTACAGTAAAAGATTAATATTTACAATTTTTAATTATAATAATTATGATTTTAGTTGTTGTTATGCAACATATAGTTATAGTTGTAATAAACTAGCAAAAATATCGTCAACTAACAGTAGTATTTATATACATAGTAATTATAAATATGTCTACAAAGATGAAAATAAATTAAAAGAATTTTTTGACACTAGAAAATTATATGAATTTAAACATATTATCTTTGTATCAAATGAATCAAAAAAAGATTATTTAAAATATTATAAAAACTTAGAAGATAAAACAATAGTATTTAATAATTTTGTAGATATAGATGAAATTATATCCTTATCTAAAGAAAAAATAAAACAGAAAAAAGAATTAAATAAAAAAATATTAGTTTTTGTAGGAAGATTAGATGATAAATCAAAAAAATTAACAAGAGCTATTAATATAGTAAAAGAAATAAATAATATAAACTTATGGATAGTTGGAGATGGCCCAGATAAAAAAATGTATGAAGAATTTGTAATAAAAAACAAATTACAAAATAAAGTAACATTTATAGGTAGAAAAAATAATCCTTATCCATATATGAGTAAAGCCGATTTTATTATATTAACATCTGATTATGAAGGATTTCCAGTAACATATTTAGAATCAATTGTTTTAAATAAAAATTTAATAACCACAATAAAAGTTAGTGATGATAAAATAATTATAGGAAAAGATTATGGAAACATAATTTCTAAAGAAAATAATCAAATGATAAAAGAAGTAAAACAAATATTAGAAACTAAAACAAATACAAATAAAATAAATTTAAAACAAATTCAAGAAGAAAGAATGAAACAATTAGAAAAATTATTTAATGGGGTGATATAATGCCAAAGTTTAGTATTATTGTACCAGTTTATAATGTAGAAGACTATATTGAAAAATGTCTTGAAAGTATCAAAAATCAAACATACAAAGATTATGAAGTAATAATTGTAAATGATGGTAGTAAAGATAAAAGCATAGAGAAAGCCAAAAAATATCCATATAAAATAATAAATCAAAAAAATATGGGATTAAGTGCTGCTAGAAATACTGGTGTAAAACAATCAACAGGAGATTATATAATATTTTTAGATAGTGATGACTATATAGAAAAAGATTTATTAAAAGAAATAAACAAGTCATTAAAAAATAATCCAGATATGGTAAGATTTCAAATAAGAGAAGTATATGAAGATGGTAAAAAAATAGATTATAAAGAAGAAAAATTTACCAATAAAAAAGGAGAAGAAGCATTTGAATTAATAACTAAATATCACTTTGTAGAAAATGCTTGGTGTTATGCCATAAAAAAGGAATACTGGCTTAATAATAATTTTCAATTTAAAAAAGGAACAGTACATGAAGATTATGGAATAATTCCTTTAGTAATTATTAAATCTAAAACAGTAAACTCTATACCATATATTGGTTATAACTATGTACAAAGAAATGGTAGTATAATGAATAGTTCAAACTATGAAAAAACAAAAAAGAAAGTAAATGACTTCTATGAACATTATAAATATTTAAATAAAGAAATAGATAAAACTAACATAAATTCAAAAATATTTAAAAGTTTTATTGCAAATAGTATGTTACTTAAAATATGCAACTTAAAATATAAGGATTACAAAAAACACCTAAAAAACTTAAAAAAATTAAATATCTATGATAATATATTAAGTGATACAGCAACTAGAAAAATAAAAAAAATATTATTAAAAATATCACCAAGATTATATTACAAAATAAAGGGTTAAATATGGAAGGTTATAAAGTATTCAATAATGGATTAATAAACAGATATGGAAAAAAGTTTGAGTTAGGGAAAACATATACAATTGATACCTCAAGACAAGAAATAAAATATGGAAATAATGGATATGGTTTCCATTTTGTAAAACAATTAGAAGATGGCTTAAGATTCTTTGATGGTATGAATAAAAAAATAGAAATTGTAAAAGTAAATTCTCTTGGACAACTCAAAGAATATCGTGATGATTATTATGAATATTATGATTTATATGTAACTGATAAAATAAAATTAGAACACATATTACCAAGAAAAGAAATAATAGATTATATCCTAAATACAACACCAGAAAGAGCAGAAAGATTTATACAAGGATATAAATTAACAAAAGAAGAATTAGAATTAATAAAAATATGTTTCAAAAATAAAAACTTAAATAATGCAATAGAATATTATCAAAATGATAATAAAGATATATATACAAAACAATTAAGGAGTAAAAATTTATATGGTTGATATTAGTATTGTTGTTCCAATTTATAATGCATCAAAAAGTTTAAATAAATGTATAGATTCATTAATAAATCAAACAAAAAAAGAAATAGAAATAATTTTAATTAATGATGGATCTACAGATGACTCTGAAAAAATTATAAAACAATATAAGGATGAAAGAATTAAATACTTTAAAAATAAAAATCAGGGGATAGGAAAAACTAGAAATTTTGGAATAAAAAAATCTATAGGAAAATACATAATGTTTGTAGATAGTGATGATTATTTAGATAAGAATGCATGCAAAATTATGTATGAAAAAGCAACAAAAGACAAATTAGACATAGTTGTATGTGATTACTATAGTGTATTAAATAAAAAAGTAAAACAAAAAGTAAAGATAGAATCATTCAATAATACATCATTAAAAGAAAATCCAAGTTTATTATTAAAAATAAATTTGGCTCCTTGGAATAAAATGTATAGCAAAAAAATGATAACTAAAAATAATATTACATTTGAGGAAAAATTAAAATATGAAGATGCCCCATTTGTAGCACAGGCACTAGATAAATCAAAAACAATAGGAAAAATAGACAAAGCCCTTAATTATTATGTTATTCATAATAACAGTGAAACAACAATAAGAGATGAAAGGGTTTTTGATATAATTAAAATTGTAGATAAAATAAGGCAATATTTTTCTGATAAAGATTATGCTAAAAACATAGTTAATACCTTAACGATAAAAATATTAGTAAATTATAATATACAACAAAGATATCAAAAAGATAAGAAAATAGCAATGAAATTTATAGATGAAAGCTTTAATTATATGAAAGAAAACATTCCAAATTTTAGAAAGAGCAATTACTTTAAAAATAGAAACAAATTAAAGGCAATAATAGAAAAAAATAAAACACTAACAAAAATTTATTGTTATATGTATAGGATGTGAAATAAAAAATGAAAAAATATAATATAATGTTTACCAGTCACCCAGATTATTCTGGAAATTCTAAATCATTATATGAATATATGATTAAAAAATATAGTGAGCTAAATATATATTGGACTATTTTTGATCCAAAAAATGCTAATAAATTTAAAGAAAAAAATATAGACTTCGTAATATATGGTAGTGAAAAATTCCAAGAAAAAATGAAAGATACAGATATAGTGTTTTTTACACATGATGAATTAATAAGAGATAAAATTGATGGTCAAATATTTATATACTTAGGTCATGGTAACGGAAGTAAAAAATTTGGTAGAATGATCAATAAAGTTAATTTATCAGAAAATGATGATGAGTATTTATATTTGATGAAAAAAAATATTGATTACATAATATGCTCATCAGAATTATATAAAGTGCTATATCATGCTATGTTAGATGTTGAATATGATAGAATTTTACCGTTGGGAACTCCAAGAACAGAATGTATGAGATCAAAAAATAGTTTTGAAAAATTACAAATGGTATGTAAAAAAAATATAAAAAAATATAAGAAGATATTGATGTATTTACCAACCATTAGAACTGGATTAGGAAGAAAAAACGACGGTACCTTTTCAGACAATGTATTGAATATAGATAAGTATGATGAAGCATTACTTGAAAATTATTTAAGAGAAAATAACTATTTATTAATTGTAAAATATCATCCATATGAGACTAACAAAAATCAAAAATATAATTGTGAAAATATATTATATTTGCAGGAAAGTGACTTAAGCAGTAATATGATAGCTCTAACAGAAATATTAGGCGCTGCTGATTTAGTTATAGCTGATTATTCTTCTGCATATTCAGATTTTGTTGCAATAGACAAGCCGGTATGCTTTTTATTAAATGACCTTGAAAATTACAAAAAATCACGTGGTGTTATATTTAATGATATTGATTTTTGGTGTCCAGGGCCATATATAAATAATTTAGATAATTTTAAGATAGAAACGAAGAAATTATTAACTAATAAGAAATATTATGATAAAGAAAGAAAAAATTACAAAAAAATAGTATTTGAAAATAACATAAAAAATATATCAGAAAACATTTGTAAAACTTTATTTGATTCTAAATTTAAATTAAAACCAAAAGCAGTCAAAAAGGATTATGATGATCTTTTATATGAAAACCAAAAATATAAAAAAGAGCTAAAAGAGAAAATAGATGAAAATAAATTAATTAAAGAAGAAGTAGAAAAACAAAAAGTAAAAATATATGATTTATCAAAAAATCTTGATATGATTTATAATTCAAAATCTTGGAAAATATTAGAAAAGATAAGAAGAATGATAAGAAAATAAAGATTAATTGACTAATATTTTACACTTTGTTATAATTAAAAAGTATTAAAATGAAAGAAGGACGAAAATGACAGCAATAAAAAATATATGGGCAAACTTTAAAAAATATAAGTTTTTAATGATGCAATTAATAACTAGAGATTTCAAAGTAAAGTATAAGCGTTCAGTTTTGGGTGTAGTATGGAGTCTATTATATCCAGTATTAATGATGATAGTAATGGCTATTGTATTTTCACAAATGTTTAGATTTAAGGTTGAAGGAATAAATTACTTAGTATATTTAATGACAGGTATTATAATGTTTAATTATTTTAGTGAGGCAACTAATAATGCTATGACTTCTGTTGTAAGCAATTTTGCTTTGATTAGTAAAGTGTATATACCTAAATACATTTTTCCAATAGCAAAATGTTTATTTATTGGAATTAACTTTATATTAACATTGATACCATGGATAGGATTAATTATATTAACTCAATTTGGTGTAGGAACATATCCGGCAAGTATTAATTGGTATTACTTAATTATTCCATATATCTTTTTCTGTATGTTTATGTTTACAATAGGTATTGGCATGATGCTATCATGTGTGTCAGTTTTTTTGCGAGATGTATTTTATATATATGGAATTATTTTGACAATATGGAATTATTTTACCCCTGTATTTTATAGTATAGAAATATTACCAGAAAAACTACAATCAGTATTTCAATTTAATCCACTATATCAATTTATAACGGCAGTTAGAAGTATAGTATTATATGGTCAAAGACCATCTTTTACTACACTGATAATAATAACATTAATTGGTTTTGGAACAATGGTGATAGGCTCTTATATATTTAAAAAAAATCAGGATAAATATATATACTATATTTAGGAGGAAATATGATAATTTTAGACAACGTATCAATGAAATTTAATTTAGGAATTGAAAAAGAATTTTCAATAAAACAAGCATTTATTAATTTTTTAAATCCTAAACATAAAAAACAGAAAAAAGAGTATTTTTGGGCACTAAAAAATGTAACATTTAATGTAAAAAAGGGTGAAGTTATAGGATTAATAGGTAGTAATGGTGCAGGAAAAAGTACATTGCTAAAAGTAGTAAGTGGAGTTATGAAACCAACAACTGGAAAAGTTACAGTAAATGGTGTTATATCTCCTATGATTGAATTAGGAGCAGGGTTTGATGCTGAATTAACAGCAAGAGAAAATATTTATCTAAACGGTTCTATTTTAGGATACTCTAAAGAATTTTTAGATAGTAAATTTGATGAAATAGTAGAATTTTCAGAACTAAAAGACTTTTTAGATGTTCCAATAAGAAATTTTTCATCCGGAATGACAGCAAAGCTTGCTTTTTCAATTGCTACGATAGTTAATCCAGAAATACTAATTGTAGATGAAATATTATCAGTAGGGGATATTAAATTTCAAGAAAAAAGTAAGAATAAAATGCTAGAAATGATTAAAGGTGGAACAACTGTATTATATGTATCACATTCAATAGAATCAATAATGGAACTTTGTACTAAAGTAATTTGGCTTGAGCATGGTCAAATTATGAAGATTGGAGATCCAGACACAATCTGTAGAGAATATTATAAAAAACAAATGGGTAAAGAATTACCAATGAAAAAGAAAAAATAGTACTCAAGAGAGTACTTTTTAATTGGTTAATAAAACATAGCTGCATGTTGTAAAATCAACATTCATTTGTTATAATTATTATAGATTATTTGAAATAAAGTAGGAGGGATAACTTGAAAAAATATATACATTACTGTTGGTTTGGCGATAAAGAATTTCCTAAATTAGCAAAAAAGTGTTTGGAAAGTTGGAAAAAATTTTTACCAGACTATGAAATTATAAAATGGTCTGAAGAAAATGTTGATTTAAATGAATGTCCTTTTATTAAAGGCGCATATGAAAATAAAAAATGGGCTTTTGTTGCAGACTATGTGAGAGCTAAGGCACTAAAAGAGTATGGTGGTATTTATTTTGATACTGATATGGAAATAATCAAAGATATTACACCATTATTAAATTGCAATACATTTTTGGGAGTAGAAGATACTGGATATGTTGCAGTTGGAGTTTGGTATGAAAAAGAAAAAAACTCACAATTAGCTATTGAACTTTTAAAAAAATATCAATCAATGAAAACCTTTGATGTACAAAAAGTATCTGATTTTTCAATTCCAATTTTGTTGAGTGAAATTTTAAAGAAAAAGTCTTGGAAGGAAGGTATAAATACAGTTCAGCATCTAGAAGGCGGAATTGATATATATCCAAGAGAATATTTTTATCCATACTCATATGATAGAACTAATAATGTTTTTACAGAAAACACATGTATGATTCACTATTATGATGCTAGTTGGATTCCAAAAAAAGATCAGTTGGAACTAAAAATGGTTAGGTTTTTGGGTAAGAAAAAAACATTTATAATTTTAAGAATATATAGGAAGATAAATGACATTATTAGAAGGATTGGAAGAATAGTACTATTCCCTGTAGTTATCTATAGAAGAAAAAAAGAAGTTAATAATTCGATAACAACACAATATCTTGAAAGAATAGATAAAACAATAGACAGTATTAATAAAATTAATAAAAAAGGAGAAAAGTATATTGTTTTTCATAATAAGTTTTGGATTGGTGTTACAAATGCAACACTTGAATTGTTCAAAAATACTGTAGATTGTGGAGAGTTATATAGGAAAGAAGATATAAAAAGAATAGGTGATGCAATTCTAAACTCAAACATAGATCAAGTTATTTTCAGTTCATTTTCTATTGGAGATGAAAAACTTGTAAAATATATAAAGCAAAATAACAAAAAAATAAAAATAAAATCATATTGGCATGGAAGTCATTCACAAATTTTAGATACATATGGTTGGAAAAGAAATGTAGAAATTATCAAATTACACAAAAAGGGATTAATTGATGTTATGGGAAGCTGTAAAGAAAGTCTATTAAATTTTTATCTTAGTGAAAACTTTAATGCTAAATTTATTACAAATAAAGTTGAAACAAACGTAATTCCAAGTAAAAAAAATAGTGATAATAAGTACAGGATAGGATTATATGCAGCAAAGTGTGATGATTGGAGAAAAAATATGTTTACACAAATGGTAGCTGTAAGCATGATTGATAATGCCATTTTAGATATGGTGCCATTAAATGATACAGCTAAAGAATTTGCAAATATAATTGGATTAGAATTAGTAGGTGAAGAAAAACCATTACCAAGAGAAAAGTTAATAAAAAGAATGTCAAAAAACAACGTCAATTTATATGTAACTTTTTCAGAATGTTCACCAATGCTACCATTAGAGAGTTTTGAAATGAATATACCATGTATAACAGGTAATAATCACCATTATTTTAAAAATAAAAAAATAGAAAAATATATAGTTGTTAAAAACGAGTCAAATGCTATTGAAATAGCAGAAAAAATAAGAACATGTATTGATAAAAAAGAAGAAATTTTAAAATTATATAGTGACTTTAGAACAGAAAATTTAAAACAAGCAAAAAAAGATGTAAATGAATTTATTGAAATGTAGGTGGAAATATGACAGAAAAAAATTTAGATATAATTTATAATAAAGAATATTTAGTTATAGTACCAACTATGAGCAAAGAACTATTTGATGGCTTCAACTATACGTTCCATAATACAATATTAATGGAAAATACACTAGAAGATGAAGAAAAAACAATTGCATTTATCAACAAAAATAATTTTAAACAATTAATATTTGTTGATTATCAAGTTGAGTACGAACATATAATAAATAATTTGAATAAAAGTCACATTATAAAATTTATTTTTACAAAAGATATTGCTAGTATTTCTGATAGTTTTTTATATAGTGTTTTTACAAAAATTTATTCATTATATGAAAAAGGTGTTATATCAAAATTAGGATTAATGGATAATGGATTATATCAGGCTTTGTATAAAAAAGACACATCTATTGAATTAATAAAATTGGATTGCAAAATATGTGATAAGAAAAATGACATACCAACTATTACAAATACTATAGGTATTTTAAATAATGAACACGATCCAAAATGTAGTTTTTATAATGAATTAAGTGCTATAAAATTAACACAAAATTTATATGCTAAGTTGCAAATTACGAGTAAAACAACAAAAAAATTTTTAAAATTATTCAAGATACCATTTAAAAAAAGTACTAGTGTTAAGAGTACGATTGATAATAATATAGTAAATTTATATATAAACTTTGCTAATAACAATCCATTAATATTTTTAGAAAGTATGGATAAAAACATTCCATGTATATTAGGAAATTGTGATATTTTAGATAACAATAAATATCTAAAGGATAAATTAGTTGTAAAAAGTGATGATGATATAAATGAAATAGCAGAAAAGATTAATGAATGTATAAAATACAAAGATAAAATTATAAAAGAATACAAAAAGAATCGACAATTATATTCCAAGGAAGTAATTGAAAGAGCAGAAAAATTTATAGATGGAGAGATAGATACAGATTTAATAGCGAACGATGAATTATTATTAACGGTTATTGTACCAGTCTATAATACAGAAAAATATTTAGCAAAGTCACTTGATTCAATTATAAAAGCCTCTATTAATAACATGGAAATATTAGTAATTAATGATGGTTCAACAGACAATAGTGATAATATTATCAATGATTATGTAAAAAAACATCCTAATTTAGTTAGGTATATAAAGCAAAAAAATCATGGATTAGGTAATGTAAGAAACGTAGGGTTAAAAGAATCCAGGGGAAAATATATTGCTTCCATAGATTCTGATGATACAATAAATGTTAATTTTTTCAAAAAAGCAGAAAAATATTTAAAACAAAATATTGATGTAATAATGTATGATTGGATGACAGTTACTAATGAAACAAACTATGAAACAGCTGCGTTAGACTGGGCATTTAGAGAGAAAAATAGATATGAAGGACTATTATTTACCACTATAATGCCATCAACCTGCAATAAAATTATAAAAAAGGAATTATTTAGTAATCCAAAAATAACATATGCAGAGGACAAATTTGAAGATTTAAGTGCAAATCCAATAATAATGCTAAAGGCAGAAACAATAAAATATATTAATATGCCATATTATGAGTATTATATTAGAAATAATTCAATAATGAGAACAAAGCCAGGAAATAGTATGATAGATATTATAAAACTATTAGATAATAGATTTAAAAACGAAAAAGGATTAATAAAAGTTGATATGGATGAATTATTATATTATACTTATTCATGGAGAATAGAGGAATATATTATTAACCAGCTATATGATATAGAAGAAAAAGAAATAGATAATTACATAGAATATATTTATAGTAATATATCAGAAATAATTAATAATATTTTTGAAAACAAATACTACATTAAAAGAATTAATTCATTAAAAGAAAATCACAAAGATTATATTAATAAAAGAAATAAAGCATTCAAAGAAAAAAAATTTGCTAAATTTATAAAAAGCGCTAGACAAAATAATGAATTTTTTAGATTAACACCACCAATTATATACTATGGAGAAAAATAGAATGAATAAGGAACAAATAATAATTAAAGAATTAGAATTAGAAAATAAATATATGATAAAGAATATTGATATCATAAAAAATGAAAAAAAAGTATTAGAAGATGAGTTATATAGTATAAAAACCTCAAAATTGTATAAATGTTTATTAATGATTAGAAAGTTAAAATGGTGGTAAAATATGAGAGTAAGAAAAAAAATAGCTTTAATTGTTGACTCAGATAATTGGGCTTTTGCCAATATTGCTAAAAATGTAAAACAACATTTATCAAAATATTATGATTTTGATATAATTCCAGTGTCATATTTAGATTACAATTTAGTGAAATTATTAATTTTAGTAAAAGAGTATGATTTAATACACTTCTTTTGGCGTGGACATATAAACGATATGAGAAACAACTTTTTTTCGTGGTATATCGAAAATATGGGCACTACAAAGGAAAAGTTTGAACAGGAATATTTGAATTATAATAAAATAACTACGGCTGTATATGATCATCTATATATAAATAAAGATAAAGAAATAAGCAAATATATTTTTGGAAAAGTCAAAAATTATTATGTATCATCTATTAAATTATTTGACATATATAACAAGTTAGACATAAAAAATAAACCAAACTGTGTTATAACAGACGGCACAGATTTAGATAAATTCTATCCAATAAATCTTGAGAGATTTGAAAATATTGATAATAGGACTATAAAAATAGGTTGGGTAGGAAATAGTAAATGGTCAAATGGAAAGAAAGACATAAAAGGGTTAAAAACTATAATAGATCCAGTAATAAAGGAGTTAATAAAAGAAGAATACAATATTGAGGCTAGTTATGCAGATTCGCAAATAAAAAGAATACCACTTGACAATATGGTTAATTACTATAGTAATATTGATATTTATGTTTGTTGTTCAGAAAATGAAGGTACTCCAAATCCAGTATTAGAATCAATGGCATGTGGTGTTCCAATAATTTCAACAGATGTAGGTATTGTAAAAGAGGCGCTTGGAAAGAAACAAAAAAAATATATTCTAAAAAATCGAAGTAAAAAAGATTTAAAAGAAATGATAATTAAATTAATAAATAACAAAAGTGAATTAAAAGAGTTATCACAAGAAAATTTAAAAAGAATAAAAGATTGGACATGGGATAAAAAAGCCAAAGACTTCAAAAGATTTTTTGACAGTTGTTTAAAAGGAGAAGAAAATGATAATAGATAAATTAAAAAAAATAATAAAAAACAAAATGATTTGTTCCTTTTTTATAAGTCTTATATGTTATGCTGCATTAGTATCACAGGGAGTTATTTTATCATACAATTTTTTTTCTATATTAATATTTATTTTTATATATTATGTTGCTTATAAAGTTGATATAAATAAAAAATATAAGAAAGAATTAATTTTGATATCGCTTATATTGTCAATAATATTTTTGATTGGCAACACTTTATATGCTTATAGATACAGTAAAGATGTAAGCTTTTTATCTGAATTAATTAAGTTAAAGAGCATACTATATATTTTTGGCAATGGAACAATAATTTATTTGGTGTTAAATATTATAATGCCAAAATTGATAAATTATAATAATAAAGCAAAATCTCATACAAATAAGAAGTATAATATTTTTCTTTGGTCATTTATAATAATATTTATTTGTTATATACCTTATTTTATAGTTTATTATCCAGGTATTCTAACTGGCGATTCAATTAGTGAAATTAATATGATATTAGGATTTAAGCCTATAACAGATCATCATACAGTTCTTCACATAATATATATGATGTTACCATTTAAAATAGGTCAATTTTTATTTAATGACATTAATTTTTCTGTTGCACTAATATCTTTAGTACAAATAGCAATAATGTCACTAACGTTTGCATATTCAATAAGTTTTCTAAAAGCAAGAAATGCCCCAAAACTGGTTATTATTGGTGCACTAATTTACTATGCTATTTTTCCAATTCACGGTTTTTACAGCATAACTATGTGGAAGGATATATTATTTAGTTGCAGTATCATCTTACTAACTATAGAATGTATAAAATTAGTAGAAAAAAATAGCATAACAATAAAAAATTCATATTTATTTATTATAGTATCATTGTTAACTGTATTTTCTAGAAATAATGGAATATATATGTATATGATATTATCAGCTGTGACATTGGTTTTATTTAGAAGAAATATAAAAACAATTAGTATTATGTTATTAATTGTTTTTGGAACATATTTTTGTGTAAAAGGTCCAATATATAGTATGTTAAACATAAAAAAGTCTCAATCATCTGAATATATTGCAATCCCTATGCAACAAATTGGAAGAATGACACATAAAGGGGTAAAATTCACTAATAAAGAACAAAAACTTATTAATGAGGTTATCCCGATGAAGGTATTAAAAGAAGTATATACACCAGAGATAGTTGATCCAATAAAATTTAACAAGAATTATAATGCTACTGCTTTTGAAAAAAATAAACATGAATATTTAAAATTATGGTTAAATCTATGTTATGAGCATCCTATTGTAGCAACAGAATCATATTTAACAAGCACATTGGGATATTGGTATCCAGGTGTAGAATATTGGATTACTACTGCACAGATTGATAAAAATGAACTAGGAATAAAAACAAGCTCTATAGTTCCAAAAAACATAAGAAACATTATAACAAAAATAACAAGTTATAGAATCCCACTCTTAGGATACATGTACTGTATAGGATTTATATTTTGGATAATAGCACTATCAACATATGTTACAATCAAAAGAAATATAAGAATGCTGTATGCTTATATTCCAATTATAGGAATTTGGTTAACGATGATGATTGCTTCACCTGTTTATGCAGAATTTAGATATATATATAGTGCTTATGCATGTCTCCCTTTATTATTAGGAATCCCATTTTTTACAAAAATAGAGAAAGAAAGGAATTAATATATGTTGTTGTATGCCGTATTTATGATAATAATGCTTATTACAGATTTAATATTTATTATAGTAAATAAAAATAATAAAAAATTAAAAATATTTCAAATTATAATAAATATAATAATGGAAATATTAATCATTAAAATAAATATAACAATTACTAAATTTTCTATTCTATATTTAATTAATAATATTATAAATATTATTATAGTAAGGAATAGTTTAAACAACTTTAGTGGATTAATAAAAGTAATATTTTCATTTTTTTTAATATTAAATATATCTATACTCTTAGAATTGACAATATTTAATTATAGAAGTTACATTTCAATATCATATAATTCTAAAAATATGCAACAATTGGATATTAAAACAAATTTGGAAGAAACCAATGAGAAAGGTATATATAAAGTTGTAAATGAATCCACATATATTGAAATTTTAAATTTAAATAAACATGTTAGTAACTTTTATTTAGACATAATTGATTTAGATTTATCAAGTTACAGAATTACGCCATCTTATACAGATAATTCCAGTGAACTATATCAGCAATTAGAAAGTAGAGAAGTACACAATAAAATTAATAGATCAAAAATTTTAAATTTTAATTTAAATGGAAAAAGCAAAAAAATGAAATTTAATTTTACTTTTCCAATGAATAATAAGATAAAAATTAATGATATAATTTTAAATTATAAAATTCCAGTAGAATTAAATGTAATTAGATTATTAATAGTCTTTTCAATAATATCTTTTATCTATTTTTTCAGAATTAAATCAAACCTATATAAAATAAAATATATAAAGTATAAAAACCAGATACTAATATCTTTAATATTACTTATAATAATATCATTTTCGCTTATATCTACTTATTCAATAGGCTATTATAATAAAAATGAACGTAATATATATAATAATTTAGCTGATAGTTTATTAGAAGGGAAAACATACTTTAAAGATGATAATGATTCGGAAAAATTATTAAACACACTAAAAAATCCATATGACACGAAAAAGCGTGACAAAGTATTTAAAGAAAAAAACCAAAATTATCTATGGGATTGTGCCTTCTATAAAGGACATTATTATTCATATTTTGGAGTAGTACCAACAATTATGTTTTATATACCATATAAAATAGTAACTGGATTAGATCTCCAAACCCCATTTATAGTTTTCATAATCACTTTGGTTTCTGCGATTTTATTAATAATATTATTACAACAAATTGTTAGTAAGTATTTCAAAAATTTATCTATTGGAATATATTTATTACTAAGTTTTGTACTAATTTATTGTACAGGTTTATTATATTTTTTAAAAATGTCACACCATTATTCATTGCCAATAGTATCTGGACTAATGTTTACATATTTGGGATTGAACTTTTTTGTATCGGCATTAGATTCAAATAAGAACACAAATTGCAAATTTGTATTAGGATCATTATCACTAGCATTAGTTGCTGGATGTAGACCACAGTTATTATTAGGATCGATATTAATAGTGCCAATATTAGTACTATATTGTAAAGAAAACAAATTAACTACGAAAGAGATTATAAAAAAGGCAATATGTATAATAATTCCTTATGTATTAGTAGCTATATTAATGATGTATTACAACTACATAAGATTTTCTTCTCCATTTGATTTTGGAGCCAATTACAATTTAACAACAAATGATATGACTCATAGAGGTTTTGTTTTTGACAGAATACCATTAGGGTTAGTAATGTATTTATTTAATCCAATTAATATAGAAAACGTATTTCCATATATTGTTGCGACAGAACTAAAAACTAATTATTTAGGATTAACAATATATGAGCCAATGTATGGTGGGGTATTTTTTTCAGTAATAATAACATCAATAAATTTACTTATATTTAAATTAAAAAAATATATTAACAATAAATTGATATATAGGACATGTATATCGTGTATAATATGTAGTTTAATAATAATTATTGCAGATACAGAAATGGCAGGAATTTTAGCTAGATATGTAACCGACTTTTCCTGGCTACTTGTTTTCTCATCAGTTCTTATAATACTTTCTTTAACAAAAAATAAAAAACTTGATCAAAATTTACTAATAAAAGTAGTGCTAATATTAGTAAGTATTTCAATTATTTATCAGAGTTTTTATTATTTTGTTAGTATAATTGACAAATTTAAATATAATAATTTAAGATTTTGGTTAGAATTTTATTATGCTTTCCAATTTTGGATATAAAAGTATGATAACAATATATATTTGTTATTTACTTTTTTTTTTTGATATTGTATACTTAAAATGTAAGGTAGAGGGATCGGTAATGAAAAAAGAAGTATTAAATAGAAAATCAAATTATGAATTAATGAGAATAACATCAATGATATTTATTGTAATATATCATATTATTATGCATTGTTGCTTTGAATCAAAATCAACTGGATCAATGTCAATTATTATTAATTTTATTAATGCCTTAATAGTTGTTCATGTTAATTCTTTTATTTTATTAACGGGCTATTTTCAATGTAAAACAAAATTAAAACTTTCAAGAGTAATATCACTAAACAATGCAGCCTGGTTTTATAAAGCACTGTTTTTATTAATAGTAATTATATTAAGTACATGTTTAGGTATAAAACTTGCAAATCATATTACAACAATTGAATTCATAAAAACAATATTGCCGATTGACTATGGAATATACTGGTTTTTAGAATGTTATTTAGCAATATATCTATTAAGCCCTATTTTAAATAAAGTAATTTTAAATTGTACAAAAAAACAATTACAAAAAATAATTATTATCATATTTATATTATTTAGTATTATATCAACATTAACTATGGATGAAGTTATTTATACAAGAAGTGGTCACTCAATAGCATCATTTATATTACTATATTTTATAGGTGCTTACCTTAGACTTTATCCTATGAACGAAAATTATTTTTTTAAAATATTTACAGATACAGCAAAAAAAACGATTTATTTAATAGCATTTTTATCATGTGCTTGTTTATCATTATTATGTCATATAGCATATACAAAAATGTCGGGACTACATCCATTATTTAATGAAATTGGATTAATATTAAATTATTCTTTTTTCAGCTTTGCAAGCCCCATAGTAATTATTCAATCAATATTTTATTTTCTGTTTTTCTCAACATTGAATATTAATAGTAAATTTATAAATAAAATCTCAAAAAGTACTTTTGGAGTATATTTAATTCATGAAAATATTTATGTTAGAGATAATATATATAAATGGTTAGGTTATACAAAAATAAACATAATCACACCTAAAGTTGTTATAATTACTATAATAACTGCAATAGTTATGTTTTTAGTTTGTACAGTAATGGAACAAATTAGACAAAAAATATTTAATTTTATATATAATAGAAAATTCTCAAAAAGAATTAGAAAAAAGTATCAAGAGTATTTTAAAAATTTGGGATTAAATCTAACATGGTAATAAATAATATAATAGACATACACACCAAATATATGATAATATAAATATAGTTAAACATTAATAGTTTAGCCTATACAAATTTGTAAAAGGAGTAAAAAATGAAAAAAGAAAATACTAAAAAAATAGCAGTGTTGATTCCCTGCTATAATGAGTCAAAAACAATAGAAAAGGTAGTAAAAGATTATAAAAAAGTTCTACCAGAGGCTGATATTTATGTCTATGATAATAACTCAACCGATGGCACTGATAAGATAGCAAAGAAAGCAGGTGCTATTGTTTGCTATGAATATAAACAAGGAAAAGGTAATGTTATTAGAAGCATGTTCAAGGATATAGATGCAGATTGTTATCTAATGATTGATGGAGATGATACATATCCAAAAGAAAATGCACGTGAAATGTGTGATTTAATATTAAGTAAAAAAGCAGATATGGTTATTGGTGATAGATTATCTAGTACTTATTTTCAAGAAAACAAAAGACCATTTCATAATTTTGGAAATAAATTAGTTAGAGGCTTAATAAATACACTATTTAAAAGCAATGTTAGAGATATAATGACAGGATACAGGGCTTTTAGTTATGAATTTGTAAAAACATTTCCAGTTCTTTCAAAAGGGTTTGAAATAGAAACTGAGATGACAATTCATGCATTAGATAAAAACTTTCTACTTAAGGAAATACCAGTAGAATATAGAGATAGACCAGCTGGAAGTGTATCAAAGTTAAGTACATATAGTGATGGATTTAAAGTATTAAAAACTATAGCACGTTTATTTAAAGAATATAAACCAACAATATTTTTCAGTCTAATAAGTTTATTATTCTTAACAATATCACTTATATTTGGAGTTCCAGTATTTGTAGAATATTTTAAAACAAGGCTTGTGCCAAGATATCCAACACTAATATTTTCAGGCTTTATGCTAATGATTTCAATATTAATGTTCATTTGTGGAATTATTCTAGAAGTAGTTGTAAAAAAACATAGACAATTATTTGAACTCATATTAATAAATATTAAAAAGGAGAAATAAAGAAGAAAAATGCAAAAAGATAAAGCAAAAATTTTTATAGATAAATGTTTGAGTTTATTTCATATAAGAGTATCAACAAAATCAAAAGATTTATTAGTTCAAATATTTAAATTTGGAATAGTTGGTGGTATCGCTTTTATAATTGATTTTGTTTTTCTTTTTTTATTTAAAGAATTTTTATCATTACCAGTAATATTAGCTAATACATTGTCTTTTACAATATCTACAATTTATAATTATATTGCTAGTGTAACTTGGGTATTTGATGTAAATAAAGAAAATGATAAAAAGAAACAATTTATAACATTTATAGTATTTAGTATAATTGGATTGTTATTAAATGATTTAATAATGTGGATCTTAACAGGCATATTTATAATTTATTATTTAGCTTCAAAAATAATTGCTACAATAATAGTTATGATATTTAACTTCATAACAAGAAAAAAATTCTTAGAATAGTAAGTAAAGTTTTTTATATTAATTATAAATATAATAGACCATAGTAAAATATCGATTCATAGGGGATATATAATGCTAAAAGAGCGAAAATCAAACTTTGAATTAATGAGAATTATATCAATGGTATTCATTATATGGATTAATTTATTTGGTTGGACAGATATTACAAACAAAGTTTCAGAACCCATAAAATTAATATTATATTATATTTTAGCCTTTACAGTAGTACATGTAAACTCATTTGTACTAGTTTCAGGATGTTATCAGTCTAAATCTAAATTTAAACTGTCAAAAGTAATTAGTATTTTTCTCTCCATGTGGTTTTATAATGTATTTTTTAGATTAATAAGTATTAAATTTGGTTGGCTTGAATATACAGGATTATCAAATTTATTGTGGGATATATTTCCATTTAATTTTCAATCATATTGTTTTTTAACCATGTATATAGCTATATATGCTCTTTCACCATTTATCAATAAAATTATTAAAAAAATAGATAAAAAAACTTACTTAAAATTATTAGTTAGTATATTTTTTATCATATCTATTTTAATTAGATTAAGTGTAGGAACTTTTTTTAATAACTTAGGTGGATATTCATTATCAACTTTTATATTTTTATATTTAGTTGGTGGCTATTTAAGAAAATATCCTATTAAATTTGATAATCAATTTATTCACAGAAATAGAAAGTATATATTTTTATTAATATTTATTTTTAACTTTCTATTTAGATACTTACTAGGTTTTTGTGGTTATTTTATGTTGAAAACAGATAGCCAAATCTTACAAATTTTAGGTAGATATTTTTCATACGGATTTGGAGCAATTATTATGATGATCCTTTTGTTATTATACAATCCATTTCATACTTTTTGTTTTTTGAAGCAGTAGTCATAAAATCAAAAACTATAAATTTTATTTCTAGAGGAGTTATAGAAGCTTATCTAATTCATGCTAATATATATTTTAGAGAATTTGAATTTAAATTATTTGGATTAACAAGTGATTATTTTGATTACAGTATTGTTTTCTATACACTACTAATAGCAATTGTAATATTTATCTTTTCTATATTCATTTTTTATATTAGAAAATTACTAGTTAATTTTATTCTAAAAATAAGTAAAAAAATAAAGATAACAAATAAAATTATAGAAAATTATCATCATAGAAAAACTTCCTTTGATACATTTATCAATGAATAATTTTAAAAAACAGAAAACAATATGTCAAGTCATTCTTATTACACTAAGTTAGTGTAAAGAGTTTTTGGGGAGAAATTTAAGAAAGTTGAATTTATAATAAATTTGATTTTCGTTTTTTTATATAAAATTAATGAAATTATTAAGCGGTTGAGAAAATATTTTGACTGTTTCATTAATTAAATCGTAATTTTTATTTGTTATTATTGAATTATTTTTGTAGGTGGTTTATAGGTTGTATTCTAAGGAATTAAAATATTTTTTCTTAATATCAACATTACCAACTTTTAATAATCTTAATTTTAATAATTGTCGTAAACCTTTCTTTGAACAAGCTCTAGGAGGTGAAGTAAATAAATCGGCAAATATATGGGAAATATGAGACTCCATAGAACATTTCATATAAGGATGATTTTGATAAAATTGTCTTTCATTCCAATTATTTAAAATATAATCTCTTTTAGATTCTATTACATCACTTCTTTCAGGATAAAGTTCTAAGAAATTATTACACATATCAGTAAAATTATCTTTATCATTAAGTAATACATATTTATATAAGGCATCATAAACATCTTTATTAGCTTCAGTAGTAAGATTACCAAGTTCCTAAGAAAAATGAAAGCCATCCATAGAAAAATTAACTTCTATATTTCTATCAAATTTAAACCAATTGGATTTAGAAAAATTCTTAATTCATAAAGTGCGATCACCCATAAAATTAAGTTCTTCTATATAATCAACATCATAATTATAATAAATATAATCTATAACATTTTGTAATAAATCATTATCAATAGAAGCACATATGTGAGTAACAGTAAGTTTAATTCTATTTTTAGAGTTTTGTTTTTTCTTATATTTATAAGCGAGTTTCCTATTTTCAAATAACACAGCACCTTTAATCATATAATTAATACCATCATTAAATTGTGAAGGAACCAACTTTTCATCAAGCATAATAAATAGTCTTTTAACTCTTTTTAATTATCTTTCTTACTTAATATCATCAATTATATTAAAATTCATGACAATATTATGAGACGAAGCACGAAATGTTTTAAGTAAATTATTAATTCTCTTACCAATTTTATCAGAAACGATTGTATCAGCCTTAGAATAAGAAGTTAGAGAAGAATCATTACAAATTTCAGAACAAACAAAAGGGTCAAAATATTTTCTTTTGGGAAGATCCAAAAAGAAATCTGTAAAGAAGAATCTATCGTTATGCTTCTTATCATAGTAATAGCGTCGTCTATAAGTGATTTTGCCAAATAGAGTGAGAATAGTTCTATTATAAAAGCCTTTAGATTCACAAAAATTCTTGCGATAAGAAGAATTGAAGAAGATATCATCAATGTACTCAAAATACATTTTAATAATATTAGTAATGAAATTATAATTAAAGTTGTCTAAATCAGTCATAAAGTTTATATAATTACTAATGGAGGAAGATTTATACCAAAAATTGGAATTAATAAAATAGTTTTTAAGAAATTTATTAAAACTTTCTAATACAAATTGATTGAACTGTGATATTACATTCATAGGGAAGACATCCTCTATTTTATTGTTTATTCAAATTTATTATAACAAAGGTTCTTATTTTTTTGTGCCTTCCCCAAATAATTTTACACCATTTACACTAATAATGATTTTATTTTTAATATGAATATGATATAATAATTTTTATTAATGAGGTGATAATATATGAGAAAAATTAATATACCAATATTAATTACTATTCTATTTTTCTTATTAATGATTGATGTAGATGCTAGAAACTTAGAAAGTGGAAATTATATAATAACATCAGCCCTTGATAACAATAAAGTTGTTGATTTAGCATATGGATCAATAAAGAATGGTAGTAATGTTCAATTATATGATAGTAATAGATCAATGGCACAACAGTGGAAGTTTAAAAAGAATAAAAATGGATATTATACCATCTCATCTAGTAAAAATAATAATTATGTATTAGATGTTAATAGTGCAATATTTACTAATTCATCAAATGTTCAATTATATAAGAATAATAATACAAAAGCTCAACAATGGAAATTAGTTGAAGATAAGTATGGATACTATACAATAGTTTCCTACAATGAAAAGTATGTTTTAGATATAAATTCAGCAAACACTTCTAATGGAAGTAACATTCAAATATATGAAAATAATAGAAGTGATGCTCAAAAATTTATCATTAATAAAGTGGTAAAAAAAGAAAAATCAATTGATAATGGAATATACAATATATCAACTTATGATGATAAATATAATATAGATATATCAAATAATCTAGAAAATGGTGCTGAAATAGGAATAAATGAAAAAAAAGATATCAAAACTCAAAAATGGTATATAGAGTATTTAAATAATGGAACCTATTCAATAAGAAATTTAAACAATTATAAATATTCATTAGATGTATATCATGCAAGTAAACTAAAAAATACTAAAATTCAACTTTTTAATTATAATGAAAGCAGTGCTCAACAATGGATAATAAAAAAAACTGATAATAATTATTATAAAATAGCTTCCGATGTAAATGGATTATTTATAGACTTAAAAGATTCAAAAATACAAAATAATAATAATGTTATATTAAATTATGATAACGATAATAACTCACAAAAATTTAAATTTACTAAAATCGCTAACTATGGTGATAATAATATTGCTGATGGTAATTATATAATAACATCAGCACTTAGCAATAATAAGGTGATTGATCTTGCATATGGATCCATAAAAAACTCTAATAATATTCAGTTATATGATAATAATAATTCCAAAGCACAAGAATGGTATTTTAAACAAGATGAGTATGGATATTATACAATTTCAACTAGTAGAAATCATGATTACGTATTAGATGTTAACAGTGCTAATTTTTCAAACGCAACAAACATTCAACTATATAAAAAAAATAATACAAATGCTCAACGATGGCAATTACTAGAAGATGAAAATGGTTATTATTCAATAGTATCATATGATGAAAGATATGTTGTTGATGTAAATTGTGCAAGTACTGCTAATGGTGCTAAGATTCAATTATATAGAAATAATGGGAGTAATGCCCAAAAATTTGCTATTAATAAAGTGGTATCAGGAGAGAATATATTAAAGGATGGTATATATAGTATAGAAACAAAAAATAATGATTATGCCATAGATATATATAATAGTAATATTTCTAATAGTAGTAATATTGTAGTTAATAAAAGAGAAAATAAAGATAGTCAAAAATGGTATATTAAATCTATTGGGAACGGTTATTATACGATTACATCAATTATAAATACAAATTATTCATTAGATGTATATCACTCCAATAAAACAAAAAATACAAATGTTCAGTTATTTAATTTTAATAATGGAGATGGACAAAAGTGGATCATAAAAAAAGTAGACGATAACTATTATAAAATAATATCTAAAACAAGTGGATTAAATATAGATATAGAAAATGAAAATTTAACAGATAATGCGAATATTTTAATGAATGTTGAGACAAATAGTGATAGTCAACTTTTTAAATTCAATAAAATAGAAAATTTTGGAGATCAGACGATAAAAGATGGCTATTATTTTATAAATTCAAAGATTAATATAAAAAAGTCGCTAGATGTAACTTCAAATATAATGTCAGAAAATACAAATGTTCAACTCTATGATTCAAATTCAACAATAGCCCAAAAATGGTATATTAAATATATAGGAGATGGTTATTACAGTATTTTATGTAATGCAGATAGCAATTATAGTTTAACATCATTAAGTGATAAAAGTAGTAATGTTCAAATCAATACATATAATAATTTATCAACGCAAAAATGGATAATTAAGGATAATAAAAATGGCTATTACTCAATATTAAATAATAATTATCTATCTATAGATATAAGTGGAGCAAATACTACTAACGGTACAAATGTCCAGTTATATAACACTAATGCATCAAATGCACAGCAATTTAAATTAATACCAACAGCAGAAGGGATATCTCAAAATATAATTAGTGATGGCTATTACTTCATAAATAGTGCATTAGATAATAATTATGTATTAGATTTAAATTCTGCAAATATATCAAATGGAAATAACATACAGTTGTATTATCAAAATAGCAGTAAAGCTCAAAAGTGGTATGTAAAATATATTGGGTATGGTTATTATAAAATAAGTAGTGCAATTTCAAATAATAAACTATTAAATGTAGAGAATACTCAAACATCAGAAGCAAATGTACAAATATATGATTCTAATAATTCATATAATCAAGAATGGATTATAAAGGATGCTGGAGATGGATATTTTTACATAATATCGAATTTTAATGGAATATATTTAGATGTCGATAATCAAATCGCTACTAATAGTTCAAATGTAAAGGCAAAGCCATATACAGGAAACATATCCCAAAAATTCAAACTCACTAAAACAAGACTTGAAAACTTAGTAATTGATGTAAGTGCACATCAAGGCCAAATAGATTGGAATCAAGTTAAAAATAGTGGTATATATGGAGTAATACTTAGAATTTCGGCAGGATGTGATTATGAAGATTCAATGTTTTCGCAATATATTTCAGAAGTTAAAAGATTAGGAATACCTTATGGAATATATATATTTAGTTATGCAGAAAATTATAATGAAGGCGTACTTTATGGTAACTTTACTAAAAATATAATAAATAAGTATAATCTGAATCCAACATTAGGAATATATTTAGATTTAGAAAATACACCTATTACTAATTACATGGGTACAAATGAATATACTCAAGTTGTACAAGGATATATGTCAATAATGCCAAACGCTAAAATATATTGTGACTTAAATCATGCAAATGGAGTTTTAAATACAGATTACATAAGACCATACATAACATGGATAGCACAATGGTCATCACAATGTAGTTATACTAATTTTTATAAAATGTGGCAATTTTCTAGTAATGGCTCAATACCTGGAATAAATGGTAGAGTTGATCTTAGTTATTATTATTTAGATTAATGGATTAAACAGTATAATTTAATCCATTCTTTTGATAATGAAAATCAATATTTTATTTTGTTAACTAAAATGATATATCGTTTATTTAGTTCATATTATATAAACCATATGTTAATTAATAAATAAAATAACAGAATAAGTTTAATAAAATAAAGATATTTTAATAATTTCATACATTTTTCAGAATAATGTTCTATAATTTTCTCAGAATAATGTTATAATATAGCTATTAAGGAGTTGATTATTTTGAAAAAATGTATAATCATAATGAACCCCGAAAGTGGAAAAGTAAAAAAATTAGATAATAAAAAAGATTTCTATGACATTTTAAGAAAACATGGATATGATGCAGAGATTAAATATACAAAGCAAAAAAAAGATGCAACTAAAATTGTTAAAGAATTAGATGATGATGTAGACTTAGTAATAAGTGCCGGTGGAGATGGTACTTTAAATGAAGTTGTAACAGGAAATATGTTAAGAGAAAATCATTTAGTTCTTGCCAATCTTCCTATGGGAACAACTAATGACGTAGCCAATATGTTTGGATATACCAAAAATTACCAAAAAAATCTAGAGTTATTACTAACCGGAGTAGAAAAAAATATAGATGTTTGTTATATAAATAATACCCCATTTGTTTATGTTGCATGTCTTGGAGATTTTATAGATATGGCATATAATACGCCAAGATCCCTAAAGAAAAAATATGGAAAACTAGCATATATAATGTATGGATTAAAACAATTAAAAAATAAAACCAATATGTATAATATAAAATATAAAATAGATGGTAAAAATTATGAAGGAAAGTTTTCATTTATATTTATAACAAATTCATCACGAGTAGCAGGTGTTGATGATATATATTATGATATAAAGTTAGATGATAATATGTTTGAGGTTGCCTTAGCAAACCCAAGAACAAAAAGAGAAATACTAAAAATGATGGTTCAAGCAACAACAAGAGATTTAAAGAAAGTACCAGGTATTACATATTATCAAACTAATAATCTAGAAATAGAATTTCTAAACAAACCAAAGACTTCTTGGTGTATAGATGGTGAAGAATATAAATCTAATAATAAAAAGTTTACATTCAAAGTAGATAAAACATCAAAAATGTTAATGCCAAAGGAAAATATCAAAAAGTTATTCAAAAAACAATAAAAATTAAAAGGAAAACAAAAACAAAAAGATAATAATATATTGGATAGATTTATTCAATATATTTTTTTGTAATAGGAGGTATAAATATAATGGAAGAGTATATGGAAGAAGTAGAAAAAGTAATGGATGATGAATATTTTGGAGAAAGTTATGATAAAGAAATGGCTCTTCAAGAAGAATATTATGAAATAGGAAAAGAAGCAGGAGAAAAGGAAAAATCTCTAGAAATCGCAAAACACTTACTAGAAAACAATATAGATATAGAAATAATAAAAAAATCAACTGGATTAAATAAAGAAGAACTTATTAAATTAAAAGACTACAGCTAGTCTTTTTTTGTCGAATAAAATCGAATGAAATAAATGACATGTTTTGTCGAAAAGGTATAAAAAATACTAATTATGTTCTATATTTTTATAGAGGTGAATAAATATGCTAGAAATTACAACCCAAGTAAATAGAGGCATAATTTTTATAAGATTAGAAGGTAATTTAAATAGTAGTACAATAAATACTTTTTATGATGAATTAAATTATTTATTATATAAACAAGGAATTCATTATTATGTATTAAATTTTAAAAATTTAGATAACATAGATCAAAATATATTTACTAAATTTCAAAATATATTAACTGAGATATTTTTAAGTTGTGGACAAGTAGTAATGTGTGGTGTAAATAAACTCCAAAAAAGAGTAATTGGAACATCAAAAGATAAACTATTTTATGTAAATGAAGAACAAGATGCATTTAAATATTTAAAAATATAGGAGATTTAAAATGGAAGAAATACTACAATACGAAAATTTAATTTATAGCATAATAAGAAAATATTCAAATTTTGATAAAGATGATATGTACCAAGTAGGAATGCTTGGACTTATAAATGCCTACAAAAACTATGATAAGAAACTAAATGTAAAATTTTCAACATATGCATATTTTTATATAATAGGTGAAATAAAAAAGTATATAAGAGAATCAAGTACAATAAAAATAAGTAGAGAATTAATTAAATTAAATAAAAGTATAGAAAAAGCCAAAGATATAATGAGACAAAGATTAAAAAAAGAACCAACTATTAAAGAATTATCACAATTCTTAGAAATAGAAGAGGAAAAAATAAAAGAAGCCCAATTAGCAACAGAAAAAGTAAAAAGCCTAGATTATTCTTATGACGATGAAAGTTATGAATTATATAACTCCATAAAAACAGAGGATAAAACAACAAGACCAGATATTCTAGATTTAAAAAATGAATTAATGAATTTAAAAGAAGAAGAAAAAGAATTAATAATAGATAGATATTTTAATGAATTAACTCAAAAAGAAACTAGTAAGCACCTAGGAATAAGTCAAGTACAAGTATCAAGAAAAGAAACCAAAATATTACAAAAATTAAAAAGCAATTTATAAAAATATCATTATTTTTATAAATTTTTTTGTATTTATATAATATTAATTGTTAATAAATAATTATTATGATAGAATAAGCCAGAGGTGTAACTATGTCTAAGGAAAATTTATTTATTAATTTAATTGATAGAAAGTCAAAAGATAACGGAAAAATATATAATATAGAACTACTAGATGAAGTATCAGAAGATAATATAACTAATATATCAAGTTATAAAGATGTAGAAAAACTGTTACAAACAAATTTAACAAAGTTTAATGATATTTATTTAAATATAGAATATTTGCCAGATGACTATATTGAAATTATAAATGCATTAAAAAATAATATTAAATATTGTAATTTTAAAGATATAGAAAATGAAAAAATTATTGGCATAATAAAAAGTAATTTATTAAATGATAGAACTAATTATAGAACAAAATATAATTATTATGATTATGTAAATGGTGATAAAGTTATAGATATGCTAAACTATGTAAATAATATAAAAAAATATGTAAAACATTTTAACTTATCAAAAATAGAAACTGCTATGTTCGTATATGATTTGACAAGGGAAAGAACATACAAAGCAACAACAAGCAATAATATTAGTAAATCAAGATCACTAAGTGAAGTATACAATAGTGAAGAAATTGTATGTGCAGGTTTTTCGCAAATATATTCTGCTATTTTAAATGAATTAGGAATAAAAACTGATACAGTTATATATAATCATATTAATGAATCAAAACATACTAGTCATATGTCAAATATTATATATATAAATGATAATAAATATGATATATCAGGAGTATATGAAACAGATGTAACTTGGGGAAGTAAAAAGAAAGAAAATAATTCATTTTTAAATAGTTATGAAACATTTATGAATTCAATTATATTTGCAATTAAATATAAACAATTATCAGATCTAGAACCAAGTAAATATCAAGGCATTATGGGAATATATGAAAGATTAATAAAGTTAAGAGAAATGCAAGTACCATTATTTGTTGAGAAAAATGAAAGCTTATTTTTTGCAAAAAAAAGTATTGAGATATTTGGAAATCTTAATCAAAATGATAAAGTAGAAAAATGCAAACAAATTAAAAAATATTTAGAAAAAGGTACTAATATTACTGAAGATGATATAAATAAAGTTATAGCACAACTAAATAGCATATTATCTAAAGAGATAGATAAATCAAAATTTATTGATATATTATATCAAGTAAGAAGAGTAGAGCATTCAATAGATCATGAAAAATATCCATTAAATGTTGATTTAATAGAAAGTATAGTAAAAGACAAATATCCAGAAAGAAAAGAAGAAAGATTATTAAAAGCTATATTTTATGATGAAAGTGAAATTGAAATATTAAAGCAACAAGAAAGACAAAAACTTATTAATGAGATTGAACAAAACAAAAATGTAAGTAACATTAAAAATAATAACAAAATAGATACTGATATAAAAAGAATGGAACTAATATCAGCATTAAGACAAATGTCAGGTGATAATAAAAAAGAAAATCCAGTTATGCCAAAAAGATCAAAATAAAGTTAAAGGTTGATAATAATCAATCTTTTTTTGTATGAAAATAAAAAAATTACCAATAATATTACTGGTGATATATATATGAAAAATATAAAATATGAAAAAATAGCAGATAGTAATAAAGCAGAAGAAAGAAGAATAAAAAATGCAATTATTGCATTTATTGTAGGTGGATTAATTGGAATGTTAGGAGAGGCCATAATAGAAATAATTTGTCATTACTTTCAAATATCAAGAACAGAATCTTCAACATTTATGATAATTATTTTAATATTCATAGCCTCATTTTGTACAGCTCTTGGTTTCTTTGATAAATTAGTAACAAAGTTTAAATGTGGTATTTTAATTCCCATAACTGGTTTTGCACATTCAATGACAAGTTCTGCTCTTGACTATAGAAAAGAAGGACCAATATATGGAATAGGATCTAATATTTTTAAATTAGCCGGATCAGTAATTTTATATGGTGTTGTATCAGCCTGGTTTTTTGGAATGATTAGATTCATAATAGGAGGTGGAGTATGACATTTAAATATGACAATGTTTATGTACAAGAAACAGCAACAGTAGCAGGACCATATGAAAAAGATGGACCATTAAAAAAATACTATGATAAAACATATCAAGATTTATACTTTGGAGAAGATTCATGGGAAAAATCAGAAATTAAATTGGTAAAAGATAATTTAGATATGTTAAACAAAAAAGCCGGATTAAAAAAAGGAGAAGTAGAATTATTAGTAGGTGGAGATCTATTAAATCAAATAGCAGCAACTACATATGGAGCAGTGGGATATTCAAAATCATTCATGGGAATATATGGTGCTTGTAGTACTAGTGTAGAAGGTATGATAATTGCCAGTAGTCTAATAGATTCTAAAAAAATAAAAAACGCTATTGTTACAGTATCATCACATAATATGACATCAGAAAAACAATTTAGAAATCCAACTGAATATGGTGCACCAAAACCACAAAGTGCAACATTTACAGCAACAGGAGCAGCATCAATTTTATTAACAAATAAAAAAACAGATATAAAAGTTGAAAGTTCAACTATTGGTAAAATAATAGATTTTGAACAAAACGACCCTAATGATATGGGAAGAGTGATGGCACCAGCAGCAATAGATACCATAAAAAGACATTTAGAAGCAACAAAAAGAACACCAGATTATTATGATTTAATTCTAACTGGTGATCTTGGAAAATATGGTAAAGAAATAGTAAAAGAATTCATGTTAAAAGAATACAAATTAGATTTATCAAAAAACTATAATGATTGTGGTGTAATGTTATATGATTTAAATAATCAAGAAGAATGCCTTGCCGGTGGAAGTGGACCAGTATGTAGTGCATTAGTAAATTATGGATACGTTTATAATGAACTAAAACAAAAAAAATTAAAGAAAGTTCTATTAGTAGCAACAGGTGCCTTGTTTTCACCAACTATGGTTTATCAAAAAGAAAATATTTATTCTATAGCTAATGCTATAAGTTTGGAGGTAGTATAATGTTACTTTTTAATTCATTTCTATTTTGTGGATTTATTTGTATGATATCACAAATAATTTTAGATAATTCAAAGTTAACACCAGGGCACATTACCAGTATATTAGTAGTAATAGGAGCTTTTTTAGATTCATTTAGTATATATGATAAAATCATAAAAGTAGTAGGTGGAGGAGCAATGGTTCCAATAACAAGTTTTGGTCATTCCCTAATTCATGGTGCTCTAGCTAAAGCAAATCAATATGGTATAGTTGGAATATTAATGGGTATGTTTGATCTAACAGCAACAGGAATAACATCTGCAATTATCTTTTCATTCATATTTGCCCTGATTTTTAAACCTAAAAATTAATAAAATCTCTACACTTTACAGTAGAGATTTATTTTATGTTAGAAATTTCAATAATTTTATTCATATCATCATCTTTTGCCATAATATTTTTATGAAGTTGTCCACATTTTTCACATTTATATAATATTTTATATGTATCTCTAAATTTTTCTATACCAATTGGTTTTAATAGTCCCTTACAATTATTTTTTCTATCTCCAGGATTTATATCAACATGTTTTGAATACAAACATATTGGACAATGATCCCTTGAAGAATATATTAAAGGACTAACCTCACTATGGCAATATTCACATACAAAATCTTCATCTAATTCATTAAACTTTTTCATTATTTCACCTTCTTATAATAACATTTTAAAGGCCTAGCATTGGATTCTTTTCTATTAATTAAAACAGTCATATAAGTTTTAAATAAATATTTTTTAGGAGCATTTAAATAATCTAAATATATAGTTCCATCATCATTCATTATTAAATAATTCTCCTTCCAGGTAATATTATCATAATTAGTAGACCCATCTTCATGTAATTCCAAAATAACTTTTGCACCATTTGGTATTTCATGTCTAACTCTAGGCTTAAAATCTTTTATAAGTTCAACAATTTCACCTTGCATTATCCATCTACCTATATATTTTTTATCATGTCTATTACTAATATTATTTAATTTTTCATATCTAAACTTTATCTCATCCTTATTTTCTACATTTAAATCATACGCCTCAACAAATATTTCTACCAGTTTATTTTTTGCTGAAGTAACCTCTACAAATGCACCTCTAATTTGAATATTAAATTTATTAGCATATTCTATAATTTCTTTATAACCATCCCGAACATTACAAGTTTTAACATATAAAAATGAATTTATTTTCCCATTATCATCCAAATCAAGTTTTCTAAATTTCTTATCAGAATATTCAAATGCTTGATCACTTAATACTTTACCAATAAAACACTTAATATTTTTTTCTTTATAACCTATTTCATAAGATATAAAAACCCTATCATCCATACAGTTCATTCCAAAATATTTATCAAATAATTTATAATAGTCATCTCTATTTTTAAGTATCTGATATTTACCTATAAAATGCATCTTTTTACCTTTAATTAATTTTACTTTTTCTTGCTTCATATTACTTTAACCTTTCTTTCTCTTATATCTTTTTCATCACTTAATGTGCACCTATAAAATAAAAATATATATAGTTATAAATAAAATATAATATTACTCTAAAAAAAGAGTAGTAATAATTAATTACATATATTATATCATATCATATTTTATTTATAATACTTTTAATTATGTTGATTTATAGACATTTCCAGCATAATTTAGTACAATAAATGTATAAGTCTGGAAGTGAGTATATGAATATAGAATTTAAAATAAATGAATTTGAAGGTCCACTAGATTTACTTTTACACCTAATAAAGGAAAGCAAAATGGACATTATGAATATTGAAGTAGAAGAAATAACAAAACAATACATTGCTTACTTAGATAAACAAGAAAAAATGAATTTAGAAATAGCTAGTGAATACTTAGTATTAGCAACTGAATTAATAGAATTAAAATCAAAATTATTAATACCAAGTAACAAATCTATTGAAGAAGATGAAGAATATATTGATCCAAGAGAAGAATTAGTAAATAGATTATTAGAATATCAAGCTTATAAAGAAATTACTAAAGTTTTACAACAAAAAGAATCAATAAGAAAAGATATTTATACAAAAACTCCAGAAAATATAAATAATTATATAGAAGAAGAAACAAATATTAAATCTGATATTTCTCTAGATGATTTAGTTGATGCTTTTAAAAAATATTTAGAAAGAAAAAAATTATCAAAACCATTAAAGACAAAAGTTACAGTAAATGAAATATCAGTATCATCTCGTAGAAAAGATATAAAAAATATTTTAAAAGAAAAAAAGAAAGTTTCATTTTTTGAACTATTTCCAGTAGTATCAAAAGACTACATAGTCGCAACTTTTTTAGCTATACTTGAAATGGCTAAGAATAAGGAATTAATAATTATTCAAAAAAATACATTTGATGATATAACATGTGAGGTGCCAAATGAAAAATAAAGCAGTTTTAGAAGGATTACTATTTGTAGTAGGTGAAGAAGGTTTAAGTATAGATCAGATAGAAGATGTTTTAGAAATAAATGAAGAAGAAGCAAAACAAGTATTAAGAGACTTAAAACATTCATATGAACAAGAAGATAGAGGCTTAAGAATAGATTTTCTAGGTAATAAATTTAAGTTAACTACAAAATTTGAACACAAAGAATATTATCAAAAATTAATTGAAAATCCTGAAACAAACACACTTAGTCAAGCAGCTCTAGAGACATTAGCAATTGTCGCATATAATGAACCCTTAACAAGAGTAGAAGTAGATGAAATAAGAGGTGTTGGTAGTTCCCATATTATTAGAAAGTTAGTTGCTAAAGGATTCATAAAAGAAGTTGGAAGAAGTGATTTACCAGGAAGACCAATTCTTTATAAAACAACAAGTGAATTTTTAGATTATTTTGGTCTTTCAACAATAGATGACTTACCAAATATGGATGAGTTTACAAGTGAAGTTGAAGAACAAGATGATGAAGATAAAGATTTATATACTTCAAAATATAAGGAAATAGTTGAATAAAAAAATAAAAAAAGATTGAAAGAGTAAAAAAATATGATATAATTTATTTATATCTGCTTCCATGGTGGAATTGGTAGACACGGTAGACTCAAAATCTACTTCTGTTAAAAGAGTTCCGGTTCAAGTCCGGATGGAAGCACCAATGCCGAAATAGCTCAATTGGTAGAGCAACTGATTTGTAATCAGTAGGTTCCGGGTTCAAGTCCTGGTTTCGGCACCAGATTGATTGATACTTGGACAAGTCTTGAGTTTAAGTAATAGATTACTAACAGAAATGTTAGTTTTTTTCTGCATAAAACAAAATGAGTGATAATTATGTTTGAGATAGAAACTAAAAATGAGTGATGAACTTAATAAAAAGATAGACATAATATATCGGTTTGCTTGTGTTAAATATGAATTGATAACTGGTAATATTAAAAGTATTAAAAATATGGCAAAAGATTTAGTAAAAACTGAAATAAATGTTATAGATAATAAAATAGGAATAATGATAGTTGGAGATGTTGATTATATATCACTTACTGATTTAGCGAGATATGCTGATGCAGAATAGCCAAGGCTTCTAATTAGAGATTGGATGAGAAATAAAGAAGTTACTTCTTATTTAGGACTATGGGAAAGTATGAATAACAAAAATTTTAAAGGGGCGAATTCGCTACCTTTAAAAATGAAGCAGACAGTAATAAATTTAAAATGTCACCACAAAAATGGATTAAAGAAACTAATGCAATCGGAATTGTCTCAAAATCAGGAAGATATGATGGTGGAACATCTGCTCATCCTGATATTGCATTTGAATTTGCTAGTTGGTTAAGCCCTGAATTTAAACTTTATTTAATAAAGAAATTTGAAAGATTAAAAAGTAATGAAATGTATCAACAAAAAATTGAATGGCATGCTAACAGGATTTTATCAAAAGTAAATTATGTAGTTCATACAGATATATTAAATGTAGCATTATTTGGAATGACCTCTAAAGAATGGAGACAAAAAAATCAAAAATTAGCAAAACAAGGCAATATTAGAGATTATACTGATTTATTACATTTGGTAATATTAAGTAATTTAGAAACAATAAATGCAAGTTTAATATCAGATAACATTTCACAAAGAAAAAGGCTAATTAAACTTAATGATAATGCAAGAATGCAAATGGAAACATTAAAAAATAATAAAAATATTAAAGAACTAGAAGTACTACAGCAACAAGTAAATGAAGATAGTAAATATTTACTCGAGAATAAATAAAATTAAATGATTAAGACTAGAAGTTCTACTTTATGGAAACAAAATAAAAAATGGTAAAAACTATACTATTAATTAAAAAAATAGAATTATATAATAAATTTGTAGAATATATAAATAAATATAATACTAATGAATTACCAACAAAAAATAGAAAATAAATACTCTAGTTATGAAAATTTTTTCAATATATTAAAAGAAAAATCATTAAAACTAAAAGGATCAGGATATACCTTCCTAGTATTAAAAACAACTCAGGCATAGAAATAATTAATACATAAAATCAAGAAATACCACTATTACAAGGATACTTTCCACTATTAAATATAGACTTATGGGAACATGCTTATTATATAAACTATGAAAATGATCGATCAAAATATCTAGACAACATAAAAGAAATTATAGATTTCACTAATGCCAATAAAATATATAATAGTATCATAAAATAAATTCTAATAAAAGTTAGCTGCTGCTAATTTTTTTTGTGTGATAATTTTATCTGGCATAATTATAGACAAAAAATAAGTTAAATAATATAATAAAATACCAAATAAAAAAAGAAAAAGGTGTAAAAATGGAATATAAAATATTACTAGCAACAGAAAAAGATATAAAAGAAATAATTAATTTATATAAAAAAAGAATTATATGGTTTAATAAAAATAATATAAATCAGTGGGATCTAAATTATCTAAATATTCATAATGACACATATTTAAAACAAGAAATGAAAATAAATAAATTATATATTGTAAAAAAAGATAACAAAGTAATAGGATCAGTTCTATTAAAAGAAGAAGATAATAGATTTTGGAATGATGATTTAAAATCATATTATCTTAGACATTTAGTAACAGACGTTAATTATAAAAATGTTGGAAAATTATTAATAAATTTTATAATAGAAAAAGCAAAAAACAATAAAAAAGAATGTATAAGATTAGATTGCAAAGGAACAAATGAAAAACTAAATAATTATTATAAAGAAATAGACTTTGTCTATAAAGGTAAAAAACAAGTAGAAGATTCATACGAAAATTTATGGCAATTAACTATATAGTATAAAATTAATTAAAATGTAAATAATATATATGGTGATTATATGTATTACATAAATACTTTTTTTATTTATTCTATAATAGGCTTTATATTTGAATGTATAATGAGCATAATTAATAAAACAAAAATAGGTAGTGGCATACTTTATGGACCATGGACACCAGTATATGGATTAGGTGGTCTTTTAATAATATTAATCTTTAATTATTTATTTAAAATCTTAAAAGTAAAAAAATACTTAGAAGTAATAATTGCCTTATTAGTAATAATGGTAATACTTACTTTTATTGAATGGTTAGCAGGTATACTAATAGAAAAATTTTTCCATGTAACATTTTGGGATTATAGAAAATTTAAATTTAATATAGGAAAATATATCTCCCTAGAAGTATCATTATTTTGGACAGTAGCAGCCCTAATAGTTATTTATATAGTTCAACCACTATTAGATAAATTTATATATTTAATACCAAACTATGTAACTTATATACTAATATTATTAATGCTACTTGATTACAGTATAATTATTATAAAAAGAAAACCTCATAAATAGATTTATGTACATAATTTTACATAAACATTATTAACTATTAACAATATAAATTAATAATATGCTAAAATAACAATAGGTGAAGTATATGGAAAAAAAGTTAGTAGTCAGTGATTACGATAGAACCCTTTATTTAAATGATTCAGATATAAAAATAAATACCGAAATAATAAAAAAATTTAGAGCTAACAATAATTTCTTCATAGTAGCAACAGGAAGAAGTCTTTATCATTTTAATATTATGAAAGAAAAATACAATATAAACTATGACTTTTTAATATTAAATCATGGTGCTGAAATAAGAGATAATAAAAATAATTTAATTTATTACGAAACAATAGATAATGATATAAAAAATCAACTAATAAATAAAATAGATATAGAAAATACTATAGATAATCTAAACTTTACATTAGATAAAAGCTTTACAAATATAAATGATAAAAATTTAATAAAAATAAACTTAAAATATAAAACATATGAAAATGCTATTAAGATAAGAGATAATCTGAATAAAGAATATAAAGATTATATAAACTGCTATTATGTAAATAATAATGCTATTGAAATAATTTCCAATAAAACAAATAAAAGTTATGCCATCAATATTTTAAAAGATAAATTAAATATAGAAGATAAAAATATTTATGTAATAGGAGATGGTTATAGTGATTTTGAAATGATTAAAGATTTTAATGGTTATTGTATGGAAAACTCAATTGATTGTATCAAAGAAGTAGCAAAAAAAGAATATAGTAGTGTATCGGAATTAATAAAAGATATAATAAATGAAAAAGTATAATGGAGGTAGACGTATATGAAAAAAGTAAGCATATTAGCAACAACAATTATTATTATGACATTCCTATTAACAGGATGTAATGGAGATGTAACAAGAGATATAAGACACGCTGGTTTTAATTTATCAACAACAACATTTACATGTAGTGATTTAATGCCTAAAAAAGAAAGTGATACTAATTATAAAAAAATAAAATATATGAATTCAAATTATGCAATTACAGAAGAAGGCGATATTTATGATATTACACTAAATCAAACTTATTCTGATAAAACAAATTGTAAAAAGGCAAAATTTGATAAAAAAGTAGTAGCTATAATGGATGAAAATATAGTAAAAGCTGATGACAATAAATTTTATTATACTTCAACAACTTCATCATCTACTCCATATACTGAGGTTACTGTAAATGATAATTCTTATGAAATATATAACTTACTATTATCAAACAGCGACGTAGTAAAAGTTATAACAGTAGACCAATCTAATGGAATATATTATGTTCTATCAACTGATGGTAATGTATATAAGTATGTAATAACAAGAACAGATTATAACAGTCCATATCAAATAGCAAGTAAAGAAAGAGTATATAAAATATTAGAATATGGAAAGATAATAGATTTTAATTATAAGGGTGAAAAAGATACATCAACATATATAAAAACAGAAAATGAAGTATATAGAATACAAAATACAAATAGCGAGTCATGCACTAAGTATGCTGATGTTGATTGTAAATATAAAATGAAAAAGGATGAAACATTATCTAAATATCTAAATAGTAAAATACTTTATTATGGTCCATCAATATTAATAACAAAATACGGAAAATTATTTTTATAAAGAAGGTAAAAAATGAAAGAAGCATATGATGATTTAATAGAAGCATATACCCATTTAACAAAAGATGCTAAAAGAAAAGAAATATTAACAGAAATTAAAAAAATGACAGCTATATTTCATAAAGTATGTAGTGATAAAAATTTAGATTCTTTTGAACTTATTAATAAAGAATTACTAGATTTAAATAAAGGAAATGTTAGTGAAGATGATTATTTAGAAGCCTTATACGTATATGTTTGCTGGTTAAAAGAATTGACAAATACATATTTAAAAAGTGAGAAAATATAGAAATAGTATATTTTCTTTTTTTATTATATTTGATAGAATAATAACAGTTAGGAGTGATTTTATGTTACTTGCCGATAATTGGAAAGATTATGAACTTATCGCAACATCCAAAGGTCAAAAATTAGAAAGATGGAAAGATGTATACTTACTTAGACCAGATCCACAAATTATTTGGGATAATGGTGATTTATATGAAAAATATCATGACAAAATAAATGCTGTATACTATAGAAGTAAACAAGGTGGAGGACATTGGGAGAATTTAAAAGAAACACCAAGTAGTTGGAAGATAAATTATAAAAATTTAACATTTAATATCAAACAAATGGGATTTAAACATACAGGATTATTTCCAGAACAAGCTGTTAATTGGGACTTTATGATAGAAAAAATAAAAAAAGAACAAAGAAAAATAAAAGTTCTTAATCTATTTGCATATACAGGTGGTGCCAGTGTTGCATGTTTATCTGCCGGTGCTGAAGTAGTACATGTTGATGCATCCAAAGGAATGGTTGATTGGTGTAAAGAAAATGTAAAATCATCTGGCTATGAAGATAGAAAAATTAGATATTTAATAGATGATGTAGTAAAATTCGTGCAAAGAGAAATACGTCGAGGCAATAAATATGATGCAATCATTATGGATCCACCAAGTTATGGAAGAGGAGCCAATAAGGAAGTATGGGATATAGAAAAAAATCTAAACTACTTAGTAAAAATATGTACAGAAATTTTAAGTGATGATCCACTATTTTTCTTAATAAATTCATACACTACAGGACTTTCTTCAAAAGTATTAGAAAATATTTTATTATTAACAGTAAATGCTCATAAAAAAGGAAAAATAACATCAGGTGAAATTGGAATACCATCATCAGAAAATAATATAGTATTACCATGTGGAATTTATGGAAGATGGGAAAAAGATGAATAAATTAAATATATTATATGAAGATAATCACTTAATAGTAGTAGAAAAAAAAGCCAATATACTAAGCCAAGGTGATATTACAAATGACAAAGATTTATTAACTATGGTAAAAGAATATGTAAAAGAAAAGTATCATAAACCAGGTAATGTATATATAGGACTTGTTCATAGATTAGATAGACCAGTTGGTGGAATAATGGTATTTGCTAAAACATCAAAAGCAGCTAGTAGACTATCTGAGCAAATAAAAAACAAAGAATTTAAAAAAACATACTTAGCTATAGTAGATGGAATAATAGAAAAAGACAAAGGAACATATAAAGATAAATTAAAAAAACTTTCAAACGGAAATACAATAGTTGCTAAAGATGGAAAAGAGTCAGTACTAGAATATGAAGTTATAAAAAGAAATAAAGAAAAAAATAAAACTCTAGTAAAAATAAACTTAAAAACAGGAAGACATCATCAAATTAGAGTTCAATTTGCAACAAGAAACCATCCCTTAGCAGGAGATCAAAGATATGGAAAAGCTGACAAAACACAAATTGCTTTATATGCATATAAATTAGAATTTATTCATCCAACAACAAAAGAAAAATTATCATTCGAATTATTGCCACAAAAGACAGGTCATTGGACAGATTTTACTATGTAAATATATGTCAAATAAATAAAAAGTTTGCAATTACAAACTTTTTTTGTTATCATATTTATAGAATAAAAGATAAAGGGAGTAGATTTTATATGAATTTTGATTTTAGTTGGTTCCTAACAATTCAAGGATTATTAATAACAGGCGGAATAATTTTATTACTTATTGCCCTAATAATTATGATAGTAACACAAAGTAAGAGAAAGAAAGAGCAAAATCCTCAAGAAGAAAATCCACAAATGAACCAAAATACAATAGATAACAATAGTATGATGAATCAACCAATGGATAATGGCATGATGAATAATATACCAGTAAATAATACTGATATGAATCAACCAATTAATGACAATATGGTAAATGCTGTACCTGTAAATGATACTATTGCAAATCAACCTGTAGATAATAGTATGATAAACAATATACCTGTTGATAATTCTATTTCAAACATATCAAATATGAATCAACCAGTAGTAGAAAATATGGGACAATATAATCAATCATTTGCAAATACAGATTCAATAATGAATATGCCAGAACCTATTCAAACAGAAGAAAGTGTTCAGGTTAATACACCAATAGATAATATGTCGACACCACAAGTAGAAGCACTTACACAACCAGAAGTAGCAATACCACAAGTTGAAGTACCTGCACAACCAGAAGTAGCAATGCCTCAAGTAGAAGTACCTGTACAACCAGAAGTAGCAATGCCTCAAGTTGAAGTACCTGTACAACCAGAAGTAGCAATGCCTCAAGTAGAAGCACAAGTACAACCAGAAGTAGTAATGCCACAAATGGAAACACCTGTACAACCAGAAGTAG